>DASVWG010000403.1:0-13117 GCA_036389695.1 Pyrinomonadaceae bacterium | reverse complement strand
GTCGGTAATGGTTCCGAGGGTAGTTCCGGCGCAATCTTTGATGGTCACGGCGGCAGTATTTCCCGGCAGTCTTTTAACCGTCGGGTTGCCGCCAAAGCCCGCGACACATCGATTGCCCGAATCCGGCGCGATAAGCTCGATGGATTTTCCGTCGAAAGTGTTGTATTGAGCGAAACCGTTTGTCGCAAAAGCAAACACAAATATTACCGCGACAAACCAGAGATATTTACACGAATAGTTTCTATTCTGAAATTTCATACGGGGCTCCTTATTTTTAATCTCTCGAAAAGAGATAGGTTAGGCTAATTGAAAAGAAAGCTTTCACGTAGAACTGAATTTTGACAGTTTGAAAGTGGAAGTTCCTGTTTTATCTGCTGACAATAAGGAGATATTATACCCAGAATTAAAAAATGTAAATACTTGTTTAAACTATTTTAAAAATTTTGTGTCAAAAGCGCGCGGCAAAAGCTCTTTCATCGAGACGGTTTCGGTTTTGCCGTGCAGATTGGAGAAAGTCACGGGAATATCGTTGCAGAATTCCCAGATGATTTGACGACAGACGCCGCACGGCGGCGTCAGCTCCTGCGTATCGGCGACGACGGCGATGTTCGTAAATTCCTTTTCGCCTTCGGAGACGGCTTTCCAAATCGCCACTCGCTCGGCGCACACGGTCAAACCGTAGCTTGCCGATTCGACGTTGCAGCCCGTGTAAATTTTCCCGCCCTTTGTTCTGACCGCCGCGCCGACCTTAAAATTTGAAAACGGCGCGTAAGCCTTTTCGCGCACGTCATGCGCGGATTCGATTAATTTCTGTAAATCTTCATTCATAAATTATATTTCTGCCAAAGAGAAAATTTTGCCACGAATGTCGCGAATCGTCGCGAATAGAAAAATGATTTATTCGTGCGATTCGCGCCTTTTCGTGGCTGACTTCCGTTCGTTATTTCGCTGCTAAATTTTCCTCGCGTCTTAATTTTTCGCGCACCAGACCGCACAATAATTCGACGCTGATTTCGGTCTGGCTGCCTTCGGGAATAATCACGTCGGCGTGGCGCTTCGAAGGCTCGACGAATTCGTAATGCATCGGTCGAATCGTGTGTTCATACTGCCAGAGCGTCTGCTCGAACGACCGCCCGCGCTGCTCGATGTCGCGCCGCAGACGCCGCATCAGGCGAATGTCGCTCGGCGTATCGACAAACACGCGCACGTCCAGCAAATCCAAAACGCGCGCTTCGGCAAAAATCAAAATGCCTTCGAGAATCACGACCGGCTTCGGCTCGATATGTTCGGTTTCGTCGCGGCGCGTGTGCGTCACGAAATCGTAAATCGGCATCTCAATCGGCTGACCGTTTTTCAGCCGCTTCAGATGATTGACAATCATCTCGCTGTCAATCGAATCGGGATGGTCAAAATTCGCCTGCCGCCGTTCGTCCAGCGGCATATCGCCAAGATTCCGATAATACGAGTCCTGTTCGACCAAAACGACATTCTCGCGCCCGACCGAATCTAAAATCTTTCGCGCAATCGTCGTTTTGCCTGAACCTGTTCCGCCGCAAATTCCGATAATCATTCTGATCCGTCCTTCGTCCTTTGTCCTTCGTCCTTTGAGCTTTCGCTGCTTGTTCCGATTGAGCGCAAATATGCGTTGAGCGTCGGAGATAATTTCTCAATCAAAGGTTTTAGCCTTTCAATTTGTTCTTTGGTTAATAAATTCCGCTTAAAAGCGCGTCGAAGCCAATGTTGCGTTTCCTGCAGAGAGCCTCGCGCTATTCTGCAGAATCGTCGGTTGTCCTGAAAACTTCTGCGTCCTTCGCCTTCGGCAATATTCGCGCCAACCGAATCAGCGGCGCGAACAATCTGCTTGCCGACAGTATCTTTCGCAAAATTATCCCAGCCGATAACAATTTCCCAAATCTCGTCGGCTAAACTTTCGGAGATTTGATACACGCGCAGATTTTCAAAATTTGTTTTCGCCATTCTTAAAACCTCCTCAATTTTAATTTAAAAACTCAACTTTGAAATTCGGCGCGAAGGACAAAGGACGAATGACTAAGGACAAATAATTTTTGGAATAATTCTTCTTAAAAGCTCTTTAAATACTGCCGAAGCTTTCGCGCCGGTTTCCATTACTTCTTCGTGATGAATGATGTCGTCGCTCATTCCGGCGGCGAGATTGGTGATGCAGGAAATGCCCAGAACCTTCATTTCCTGATGCCGCGCCGCAATCGCTTCCGGCACGGTCGACATCCCGACCGCGTCCGCGCCCAAAAACCGTATCATCCGAATTTCCGCCGGAGTTTCGTAACACGGACCCGACAAGCCGCAGTAAACGCCGCGCCGCAAAAGCTGTTTCGGCTCTTTGTCGATGCCTTTCTCGACGCGCTCGCGCGCCATTTTTTTCGCTTCCGCGCTGGCGATTTCCTGGTATTCGAGGTCGTAAACATTCGTCATATCGGGAAAGCGCGCGCCGAAACGCTCGTCGTTCGCGCCGCGCAGAGGGTTGACGCCCATAAAATTAATGTGGTCGCGAATCAGCATCAAAACGCCCGGCTTCATACTCGTCCGCACGCTGCCCGCCGCGTTCGTCAAAATCAGATTTTTTATTCCGAGCAAGCCGAAAGTGCGCACCGGCAAAATAACCTGCTGCATATCGTAGCCTTCATAATAATGAAAACGCCCTTGCTGAACCGCGACCGAAACGCCTGCGACTTCGCCCAAAACCAGACGATTGGCGTGACCTTCAACCGCCGATGTCTGAAAATGCGGAATTTCCTCATAAGGAATCTTAACCGTATTCTCCAAATCATCGGCAAACGCGCCCAGCCCGCTGCCCAAAACAATCGCGACTTTTATTTCCCTATCATATTTCGAGCGAATAAAATCCGCCGCTTCCTTAGCTTTTTCGTAGCTCATAAAGACTTTTATTTTTACACAGATGCAAGGTTTGAGGAAAATGGACAAGACGAAATGGAAGATTGATTTTACAAATGTCCTAATATCAAGTGCCGGAAAATTGGGTCGAAGCGATACAACAATGCTTTTCGCTTAATCAATTGTAAAAATTACCTAGTATAAGTTCCGTTAAATCCACATCCTTTAGCGCCGTAATATCTCATACAACCATATTCAGTCTCTTTTACAGAGACTTTGCTTCCCGCAAAAATGAAGGTTATTTGGCAATATTCTCTATCATATTCGCTGGTTTCATCAAAGTAATCATTTTTAATACTAGCAACCGCTATATTGTCCTTTTTCCATTTAGCGGTTCCTTCTACTGCACCGGTACAACCAGGAAGCCCTGTTTCAATTGAAAAACCAAAAGGCTTAGGATTAGTTTTTCCAATCTCTTTTATTTTAAGAATGCCGAAAGAATTACCCTTTGAATATTTATAAGTTCCTGAATAAACAATCGGAGTTGGAGTAGGTGTTGGAGTCGGAGTAAGATTGTTTACGTTAGAAGCTTGTAAATTCACATTTTCAGGATTTATAGATTGATTATTTGAGCGCGTATCTGTAATTTGTCCGACTTCATTTTTATTTTCATTGGATTGTTTTGTTTGACTCATTATGAAGTAAATCCCCAAACCAATTATCCCACCTAAAATCAAGCCGATTGCCAAAAATAGCCAAACACCGGATTTGCGCTTTTCAACCTGCCCGAACGTCTGAACAGGACGATTTAACGTTGCTGTTTCAGCCGGAAAATTTTGCGCGGAAACAGGTGAAAACTGCTGCGTCGGCGGAATGTTTGAAACGGGAATCGAGGCTTGCGTCGGCGGCAAACCGGCGGGAATAAAATCGGAAATCGCTTCGCCGCGCAAAACGCGCCGTAAATCCTCGCGCATCGCGGCAGCCGAAGCGTAACGATTTTCCGGCTGTTTTGACAGCGCTTGGTTAATGACGTTTCGCAAACTTTGCGGAATATCCGCCGGCAGAGGCTCGAATTCGCGCATCATTATCGCCGCAATCAGCGCCGAAGGCTCTCTGTGCGGAAACGGCAGCCTGCCCGTTAAAAACTGGTATAAATTGACGCCGACCGACCAAATATCCGTCTGTACGCTGCGCTTGCCGTCAAAACCTTCGGGCGGCATATAAGCGAAAGTGCCCGAAACATTTGAGCTCTGGCTCGAAGCGGTCGCTCTGAGCGCGCGCGAAATTCCGAAATCTGCCAGGCGCGGCGTTTTGCCCTGCAGAAGAATATTCGCCGGCTTCAAATCGCGATGAATGATGCCGCGCAGGTGTAGAAATTCCAGACCGTCGAGAATCTGAATCGTCGTTTCGACGGCTTTTTCGAGCGTCATTTTACCGTTTTGTTTGAGCCATTGTTCCAGAGAACCGTCGGGCGCATATTCGCTGACGATGACGATTTGACCGTCGTATTCGTCGGCGTCGATAATCGGCAGGATATTCGGATGCCCGCTCGCCTGTTCCCAAAGCGTCGCTTCCTGTTTGATGGCTTCGTGGTCGATTTGTTCGTCGTGCGGGAGTTTAACGGCAACTTTGGTCGTGACGAATTTGGATTTACGTTCTGCCAGCCAGACTTCGCCGAAACCGCCGCGTCCGAGTTTGCGAATAAGCGTGTAAGGTCCGATTTGTGAGCCTTCACGAAACATAATTCCCTAACATTATTTTTCTTTCCGATACGGAACGCCGAGCGCTTTCGGCGCGCGCGATAAGCCGATAAAGCCTGCCAGCACGATAATCGTCAGAACATACGGAATCATCTGTATAAACTGCACGGGAATGTCTTCGCCCGAAGGCAGTTTATAGACGCCTTGAATTTGAATCGTCAAGGCTTCGGTAAAGCCGAAAAACAGGCACGCGACGAGCACCGGAACCGGACGCCATTTTGCCAGAATCAGCGCCGCCAGCGCGATGAATCCGCGTCCCGCCGTCATATTTCGGGTGAAAAGCGAAGATTGCCCGATGGAAAGATACGCGCCGCCCGCCGCCGCCAGAATGCCGGAAATGACGACGGCGACATAACGCAGGTTGATGACGTTGACGCCCGCCGCGTCAGCCGCCGCCGGATTTTCGCCCGTCGCGCGCAGGCGCAGACCGAAAGGCGTTTTATACAGAACATACCAGCAAACGGGAACGAGCGCGAAAGCCAGCAATGACGCGATGGAAATCCGATTGAAAAATTCCGGCAGCAGGTCGGCTTTGGCAATCTGCTGCGTCGAGCCGGCGGAATCATAAACCGCGCCGCTGATAACGGCGGGCAGTCCGAACATCAGAAAGTTTATCGCCATTCCGCTCACTACCTGGTCGGCTTCGAATTTGATGGTCGCAATCGCGTAAATCAAAGCCAGCACCGCGCCCGCCGCCATTCCGCAAAGCAAGCCGAGATACGGATTGCCGAGCTCGTAGGTCGCGACCGCCGCCGTGAATGCGCCCGCCAGCATCAAGCCTTCGAGCGCGATGTTGATAACGCCCGAACGCTCGGAAAATAATCCGCCGAGCGCGGCGAAAATCAAGGGCGTGGCAAGACGAATCGCCGAAAAAAGCAATGACAGATTAATAATTTCGCTCATATTTTTCCTCGTTTTCGTGAGTAGATTTGAAAACACGCGACAAACAGAATAATAATCGCCTGCAAAACCCAGCCGATGTCTTTCGAGACTTTCGGCGTAAAGGCGTCGACGAAAATCTCTCCGCGCTGCAAAACCGCGAAAAACAGCGCCGCGACCAGAACGCCGAACGGATGATTTCTGCCCAAAAGCGCCACCGCGATTCCCAAAAATCCGACTTCGCCCGAAAATTCGTGATAATAATTATGTCGATTGCCCAGAACCTCGTTGATGGCGACCATTCCGGCAAGCGCGCCGGAAATCGTCATCGCGATAATTATCTGCTTTTGCGGCGAAATTCCGCCGTATTCCGCCGCCGAAGGATTCTGCCCGACGGCGCGCAATTCATAGCCCCATTTTGTTTTCCACAAAAAGACGTAAACCACAACGCACATTAAAATGGCGATGAGAAAGGCGACATTCAGCGGCACGTCTTTCGGGATAAACGGCAGAAACTGATTGAGCTGCGGAACGTACGCGGCTGCGCCGATCGGCGCGGTCTGCTGAATCGGGTCGCCGGCGATTTTGTAGTGATACTGCGTGAAATAACCGACCAGCGCGATGGCTATGAAATTCAGCATAATCGTGTTGATGACTTCGTGCGAGCCGAATTTCGCCTTTAAAATGCCGGGAATCGCGCCCCATATGCCGCCCGCGACAATCGCCGTCAGAATACACAGCGGAATGAGCCAAACCGAAGGCAGGCTCATCCACGACCAATCTTCCTTTTTGCCGAAAACGTCCACGACGGTGCCGCCGAATTTGATGCCGACCCACGCCGTCGCAAAAGCGGCGATGTAAAGCTGACCTTCGGCGCCGATGTTCAGAAGCCCGCAGCGAAACGCGACCGCCACCGCCAAGCCCGTAAAAATCAAAGGCGTCGCGTAAAAAAGCGTGTAGCCGACATCTTTCGCCGAGCCGAAAGAATTGGCGAGCAGCAGCCGGTAAGCCTCAAACGGATTGTCGCCAATCAGCAGAATCACGATTCCGCCGACGACAAACGCCGCCAGAACCGCAATCAACGGAGATAAAATTTCACGAAAGATTTTCATTCAGATTATTTCGCCATTTTTTGATGAATTTTGCAGATGAAACGTGCTAACTATAACCTTTTCAAAACAAATATGTCACCTAAAAAAGTTACAAAAATTTAATTTTATGGCTGAAAAATTTTCGTTTAAAGACTTGACAATAAATCACTCAGGTTTTATTATGGTTATAGACTAAGCAAATAAAACTTCGAACAGTTTGTTTGGTCTATAAATAATCCACAAAGAAATTTTTTGAGGAGGAACTTACAATGAGCATTGTTAAATACGACCCTTTTCGTGATTTACGCAGTTTGCAGGATGAAGTAAACCGTCTTTTCTCGATGAATTTCCCGCGCGGCGGCGCGCAGCAGGATGAAATGATGCGCGGCGCGTGGTCGCCGAGCGTCGATATTTTTGAAAATAAAGACCAAATCGTGCTCGAAGCCGAGCTGCCGGGAATGAAACCGGAAGACGTGGACATTTCGATTGAAAACAACGTGCTGACGATTCACGGCGAACGGAAATTCGAGAAAAAAGATGACGGCGACAATTTCCATCGCGTCGAACGCAGCTACGGCAGCTTCACGCGCTCGTTCACTCTGCCGCCGACGGTTTCGAGCGAAAACGCGAACGCGGAATTTGAAAACGGCGTTTTGCGCCTGACTCTGGCGAAACGCGAAGAAGCCAAACCGCGCCGCATCGAAATCAAAGCTTCGGGCGGCGGGTCGCAGCCGAAAACGATTGACACGAACGCGTCGCAGACGAACGAACAATCAAACGCAGCTAATGCGTAATTTTTATTCACAGGGATAACAGGGATATACAAGGATGACAAGAATTTATATCCTGTTCATCCCGTTATCCCTGTAAATTTCTTTCTACAAAAAAATGAGATTTGACAGATACACAATTCGCGGACAGGAAGCGATTCAGGAAGCCATCGGAGTCGCCGAAAAAAATCAGAACCAGCAGGTCGAGCCGGAACATCTGCTCGCGGCGATGCTGGAGCAGAAAGAAGGAACGCTGCGCCCGATTTTAGGCAAAATCGGCGCGCGCACCGAAGATATTTTAAGAGACGTGTCAGCGGCGATTGCGAAATTCCCGAAAGTGTCCGGCGGACAGCAATATTTTTCCTCGCGCATCAACACGATTTTTCAAAACGCGCAGAAAGAAGCCGAAAAGATGACGGACGAATACATCTCGACCGAGCATCTGCTTTTGGCGATTGCCGACGAAAAAGACGGCGACGCCGGACGCATCCTGCGCTCGAACGGCGTGACGAAAGAAGACATCGAGAAAGTCGTCACAGATATGCGCGGCGGCACGCGCATCACCGACCAGAACGCCGAAGAAAATTTTCAGGCACTGGAAAAATACGCGCTGGATTTAACCGAGCGAGCGCGAAAAGGAAAGCTCGACCCGGTCATCGGGCGCGACGACGAAATTCGCCGCACAATTCAGGTTTTATCCCGTAGAACGAAAAATAATCCGGTTTTAATCGGCGAGCCGGGCGTCGGCAAAACGGCGATTGTCGAGGGCTTGGCGCAAAGAATCGTTTCGGGCGACGTGCCGGAAACTTTGAAAAACAAAAAGCTTGTCGGTCTGGATTTAGGCTCGATGCTCGCCGGCGCGAAATATCGCGGCGAGTTTGAAGACCGTCTGAAAGCCGTTTTGAAAGAAATCGAAAAATCGGACGGGCAGATTATTTTATTTATCGACGAGCTTCACACTTTGGTCGGCGCGGGCGCTTCGGAAGGCGCGATTGACGCTTCGAATATGCTGAAACCGGCGCTGGCGCGCGGAATGCTGCGCTGCGTCGGCGCGACGACCCTGAACGAATATCAGAAACACATCGAAAAAGACAAAGCGCTCGAAAGACGTTTCCAACAGGTTTACGTCGGCGAGCCGAACGTCGAAGACACGATTGCGATTTTGCGCGGCTTGAAGGAACGCTACGAAGTGCATCACGGCGTGCGCGTCAAGGATTCGGCGATTGTCGCCGCCGCGACTTTATCGAATCGCTACATCACGGACAGATTTTTGCCCGACAAAGCCATTGATTTGATTGACGAAGCGGCTTCGCGCCTGCGCATCGAAATCGACAGCTTGCCACAGGAAATCGACGTTCTGGAACGCGAAATCTTACAGCTTGAAATCGAGCGTCAGGCGCTTTCGCGCGAAACGGACGAAAAATCGAAGGAACGACTTGCCGACATCGAAAGACGCATCGCCGATTTAAAGGAAAAATCCGGCGCGATGAAGGCGAAATGGCAGTCGGAAAAAGAAGAAATCGAGAAAATGCGCGGCGCGAAAGAACAGCTCGAAGAAGCCAAATTACAGCTTGAGCAGGCGCGACAGGCGGGCGATTTAAACCGCGCCGCCGAATTGCAGTACGGGCGCATTCCCGAACTCGAAAAGCTTCTGACCGAAGAACAGACGCGGCTCGCCGATTTGCAGAAAGACGGCGTTTATCTGAAAGAAGAAGTTGACGAGGAAGACGTCGCGGAAGTCGTCGCGAAATGGACCGGCGTGCCCGTTTCCAAGATGCTCGAAGGCGAGATGCAGAAATTGGTGACGATGGAAGACAAGCTCCGCACGCGCGTTATCGGTCAGGACGAAGCGCTCGAAGCGGTCGCCAATGCGGTTCGCCGCGCGCGCGCCGGTTTGCAAGACCCGAATCGCCCCGTCGGCTCGTTCATCTTTTTAGGTCCGACCGGCGTCGGTAAAACCGAGACGGCAAAGGCTTTAGCCGAATTTTTATTTGACGACGAGCGCGCGATGATTCGGCTCGATATGTCGGAATATATGGAAAAACACGCGGTCGCGCGGATGATCGGCGCGCCGCCGGGATACGTCGGCTACGATGAAGGCGGGCAACTGACCGAAGCCGTGCGCCGCCGCCCGTATTCGGTCGTTTTATTCGACGAAATCGAAAAAGCGCATCCGGACGTTTTCAACGTTCTGCTGCAAATTTTGGATGACGGACGCTTGACCGATTCGAAAGGTCGCGTCGTGGACTTCAAAAATACCGTGCTGATTATGACTTCGAATCTCGGCTCGCGCGAGATTTTAGCCGTCGGCGACGACCAAATTCAGGTGCGCGAAGCCGTCCAGCAGATTTTGCGCGATTATTTCAAACCGGAATTTTTGAACCGCATCGACGACATCGTGGTTTTCGGGCAGTTATCGCGCAAGGAAATCGAACAAATAATCGACGTTCAGCTCGAAAAACTGCGGAAAACTCTCGCCGAGCGCGGAATTACGATTGTGCTCGAAGATTCGGCAAAGGAATTGCTGGCAAACGAAGGATACGACCCGACTTACGGCGCGCGTCCTTTGAAACGAGCGATTCAGACGCTAGTGCAGAATCCGCTCGCCGTCAAGCTTCTGAAAGGCGAAATCGCCGGCGGACAGACGGTTCACGTCAGGGCGGACGGCGGCGAATTGAAATTTACGCCGGAGACGACGGCAACCGCTTCGGCGTAAGATTTCACAGGGATAAAGGAGATAAACAGGGATTTTGGACGATTGCCTTATCCTTGTCCATCGCCTTTATCCCTGTAAATTTCCTTTGCGATAGATGGTTTGTTAGACTAAATTTCAACGAATCGTTTATCAAAAATTTATGAGTTGGTTTAAGAAAAAGAATATGGACAGCAATAACGAACAAGATTACAGTCACGAACCGGAAGAACACGCGGAAGACATTCCCGTCAACGACAAGCGCCGCTTCAACACCGAAGGCGAGCGCGTGCGCGTCGAGGTCAAAGACGAAGCCGAAACGCCGAAACAAAACGTCAAGTCGCAGCGCGAAACCGAGCTGGAAAATCGTCTGAAGGAAGAAACGGCGCGCCGCGAAGCCGCCGAAGCAAAGCTTGTCGGCGTGCAGGCGAAATTTGAAGAAGTCAAAACCGGAATGGAGCGCGAAACGCAGGAAATGCGCGCGCGGATGCAAAAGACTCTGGAAGACCGCGCCAAACAGGGACAATTTAATTTCCTGACCGCGCTTCTGCCCGTTCTGGATAATCTGAACCGCGCGATTCAGGCGAGCGAAACCGATGCTTCATTCGAGCATCTGCTGGACGGCGTCAAAGGCACGGCGCGTTCATTTGAACAGGCTCTGATGAGCGTCGGCGTCGAAGCGATTCCGGCAACCGGAATGGATTTTAACCCTGAGCTCCACGAAGCGATTGATATGATTCCGGTCGAGCCGGAGCAGGACGGCAAAATCACTGCCGAATACTCGCGCGGCTACAAATTCGGCGAACGCCTCTTGCGCCCGTCGAAAGTTCAGGTCGGACGCGGCAAGTAGTAATGAATAAATCCGGCGGAAAGGACACGAATATGAATCCACAGTTTTTGACTGCGGAAGAGCTTGGCATCAGGTTGGAAATTGCGGGAAACTTAGCGATTTGGGAAGCCTCGCCAATCTATAAACATCAAAAAGCGGTTGACCGAATTCGTGATTCTTTCAAAAAAATAGAGAAAGACGGAGTTTTCTGCGAGTGTCTTGATGTGGCTGATGTTTACGTGCAGTTTCCCGACGGTTCGCTCAAACGTCCGGACATCTCGATTTTCTGCCGCGAACCTGAAGAAGAGGAAGAAGCGATAAGACAAGTTCCCGAAGCCGTCGTTGAAGTCATCAGCAAAAAATACGAGGCGAAAGATTTGGAAATCTCGCCGCCGATTTATCTGGCAAACGGCGTGAAAGATGTCGTCGTTTTTAATCCGTATACAAACGAAGTTTTGCATTTCCGCGAAGACGAAACGCGGAATCTGGCTTCGCCGGTCGAGATTAAATTTGAATGCGGTTGCAGCTGCACGGTTTGAAATGTTGTTGTAATGAAACTCAAAGACAATTAAAGAAAAATCATTTTAAAATTAAGCTAATTATTTCAAGGAGAAATCTGTAAAAAATGGCAGCGAAGGAATTGAAATTCAGAGAAGAAGCGCGCAGAGAGATGCTCAAGGGCGTTGATGTTTTGGCGAATGCGGTCGGGGTGACTTTGGGACCGAAAGGGCGAAATGTCGTGCTCGGGCGCATTTACGGCGCGCCTTTGATTACGAAAGACGGCGTGACGGTGGCGAAAGAAGTGGAGCTGCCCGACGCTTATCAGAATATGGGCGCGCAGATGGTGAAGGAAGTCGCGACGAAAACGAACGATATTGCCGGCGACGGCACGACGACGGCGACTGTGCTGGCGCAGGCGATTTTTCGCGAGGGCGTGAAGAATGTCGCGGCGGGCGCGAATCCGATGTCTTTACAGCGCGGGATTCAACTGGCGACCGAACGCGCGGTTGAAGCGATTAAAAATCAGGCGCAGAACGTCGAGGGACAAAGCGGATTTACCAATGTTGCTTCGGTTTCCGCCAATAATGACCGCAGCATCGGCGAGCTTATCGCCGCCGCGATGGAACAGGTCGGCAAAGACGGCGTAGTGACGGTCGAAGAATCGAAAACGATGGCGACGGAACTGGATTTGGTTGAAGGAATGCAGTTTGACCGCGGTTATCTTTCGGCTTATCTGGTGACTAACGCCGACCGTATGGAAACGGTTCTGGAAGAGCCTCTGATTCTGATTTACGAAAAGAAAATCGCTTCGATGCGCGAGCTTTTGCCGGTTCTCGAACAGGCGGCGCAGCAAGGTCGCTCGCTTTTGATTATCGCCGAAGACGTCGAAGCCGAAGCCTTAGCGACGCTGGTCGTCAACAAACTGCGCGGCACGATTAAGGTCTGCGCCGTCAAAGCTCCGGCGTTCGGCGACCGGCGCAAGGAAATTCTGGAAGACATCGCCGTTTTGACCGGCGGGCGCGTTATCACCGAAGACATCGGCATCAAGCTCGAAAGCGTGACGCTGGACGATTTGGGCACGGCAAAGCGCGTGATTGTCGATAAAGACACGACGACGATTGTCGAAGGCGCGGGTGAAGCGCCCGCCATTGAAGGTCGCATCCAAACCATCAGAGCGCAGACCGACAGCGTTTCCAGCGATTACGAACGCGAAAAATTGCAGGAGCGCCTGGCGAAACTGGCGGGCGGCGTCGCGGTCGTGCGCGTCGGCGCGGCGACCGAAACCGAGATGAAAGAGAAAAAAGCGCGTATCGAAGACGCTCTGAACGCGACGCGGGCGGCGGCGCAGGAAGGCATCGTCGCGGGCGGCGGCGTGGCTCTGCTCAGAGCCGCGAAGGAATTGGATTCGATTGAGTCCGACGAGCCGGACGTTTTAACCGGCGTTCGTATAGTCCAGCGCGCGATGCAGGAACCGCTTCGGCGCATTGTCGGAAATGCCGGAATGAACGGCTCGCTCGTCGTCGAAAAAGTTCTGGCGGCAGATGGCGGCAACGGTTTTAACGCGGCGACGAATAATTACGAAGATTTGCTGGCGGCGGGCATCATCGACCCGGCAAAAGTCGTGCGCACGGCTTTGCAGAACGCGGCTTCGGTTGCGGGTCTGATCCTCACGACAGACGCAATGGTCGCCGAGTCGCCGAAGGAAGAGTCGCACGCCGGCCACG
>DASVWG010000402.1:0-19966 GCA_036389695.1 Pyrinomonadaceae bacterium | reverse complement strand
ATTTAACCTACATTCAATAAATGTCGCTGAAGGCGCGAATATTTTGTAAATTGCGCCAGGTTATTAATCGTCATCACGTTGCCGAAATCCATCCGCCCGAAGCTTTTTCTTTGCAGACCGCTTGACGCGCGTTTTTCTTCGACTTCCCAGACTTTTCCCAAAACGTCGCGGATTTCGAGATAATCGCCGACGAATTTTGCTTGCGGCGCAAACGCGCGAAATTTATCGACGAGCTTCCGCATATTTTCCCGCGCCAGAATTCCCTTTTCCGCTTCCAGACACGAAAAATCGAAGCCGCTGGAAATGATTCGATAACCGATTTTGTCATCCGTCGTGTAGATGTCGATTAAAAGCTCGTCGGCGCTGGTTTCGGTCGTTTCCAGAACTTTGTTTTCGCGTTTTTTGCGCTGTTCGGTCGTTTCGATGCGGCGCTGAAAAAGCGCGCCGGTGACGATTAAGCTTAAATCTTCGCGCCGAACGTCGGCAATTTCGTCCGAGTTGAAAAGTATCAAAATGAGCTTGTCTTCATCAAACTCGATTCCGCGCAGGCGGCGCGTGACGATTTCGGATTTCAAATCTTCATCGCTCAGAATCAGACTTTCGAAACCGGTTTCGCTCAATCTTTTTTGAATAATTTCCGCTTCCTTCGCCGATTCGGCGCGCGTCAGAGGCAGCGGTTTTTGCGTTTCGATTAATTTTCGTAAATCTTCTTTTCCAAGCCGCGTCACTGCGGCAACTTCCCTTAATTTTGCGTCATCACAGGTTTGAGCGTTCGGCAAAATAATCAGGTTAAAAGCTTTTTCCCACGCTTCCATCTGGCGCGGCTGCGGTTTGATAAATTCCGCCTGCGCGGCGGAAACGGGAAGCTCAAAGCCGCAGTAGAAACATTTCAGGCGCGTCGGCGGGCTTTTGCGCTCGCACTGCGGGCAGGAAATCATTTCTTCGGCGCGAAAGCCCTGGATTTCCGGCTCGTTTGAAATGTCTTTTAACCATTGGTCGGCGTGAATTTGTTCGTGCTTTTTTTCCATCGCTTTTCGATTATACGACAAATTTGAAATCTGCCGGTTAATTTTCGCTTGACCGAATCTGTGTTTAAACGGCAGACTATAAAGAGTTATATAAATTGTTTCTATTATTTTTTGACAGTCCGGACAGAGAAGAGAAAAGCTATAAAACCAGTCCGTATTTTTCGGCTATTTGAAAAGTTTTTATCAACCTTTTAATCAAAATCGCTCTCTTTTCGAAAATGTCCACACGGCGGCTGTCTATTTTATCAAAGAGGGTTATCAAAAATGCAGATCGAAACTGCTACCGCTTCCTGGCATTTCGGGAATCGAGGGCGCGTTGCCGTCTTTATCGACGGGAATAATCTTTTTCACGCGGCTCGTTTTCATAATATTGACATTGATTACAATAAACTTTTACGGGTGTTGCTCGGCGACGGACGCCTGCTGCGCGCGTTTTTTTACACGGGCGTCGACGCGGGCGCGGAACGCCAGCAAGGGTTTCTTCTGTGGATGCGGCGCAACGGTTTTCGCGTCGTGCAGAAAGAGCTGAAAACTTTTTACGACGGCACGCGCAAGGCGAATCTCGACGTGGAAATCGCCGTCGATATGCTCTCGCTCGCCGAAAAATACGACACGGCTGTTCTGGTTTCCGGCGACGAAGATTTTGTTTACGCCGTCAATGCCGTCGCATACAAAGGCTGCCGCGTCGAGGTCGCCGGTTTTCGCTCGAATACCGCGCCGCGCCTGATTGACGTCGCGGATTTCTTCATCGATTTGGGCGATATCGCCGAGCTTGTCAGAAAGGATATTACCAGCGAACGCTACGAGATTCCGTCGTTTGTGCCGCCGGAAGAATTGCCGCCGCCAAACGTCATTAGTCCGAATCACGCCAATGATTATTCGCGGATGGCGCGGGAAATAAACGTCGAGCCGAATTTCGCGGAAAACGACGACGACAGCAGCCTGACGGATTTTGTCCGCGTCACCGACGACAGATGAAACTTTTTACGCCGACCGAAGCCAACGATTTGATTCCCGCCGTGCGTCCGATTTTGGAGAAAATCAAAGCGGCGCACACGGAAATCGCGCGTTTTCGCGAAGCGGCAAACGCGGCGGCGGACGCGGCGCAATTCGGCGGCGGCGGAATGGAAAACGGCTCGCGCTATGTCAAGCTGCTTTACGAGCTCGGCAAATTAACTCTGGAAATCGACAATCTCGGCGTCCAGCTCAAAGATTATTCGCGCGGGCTGATTGATTTTCCCTCCTGGCGCGAAGGTCGCGTCGTTTTGCTCTGCTGGCAGCTCGGCGAAGGCGACCAAGTGGAGTGGTGGCACGAAGTCGAAGCCGGCTTTGCCGGTCGTCAGCCTTTGTAATGCGGAACGCGGAATGCGGAGCGCGGAATGATGAATGAGTTTTGAATTTTGAATTTTGAATTTTGAATTAATGATTCTCGATTAACTTAAAATTCAAAACTTAAAACTTAAAATTTTCTTCCGTTCCGCACTCCGCACTCCGCATTCCGCGTTTAGAAATCGCCTTTTCTTATTAATAATCCCGCCTTTTTTCCAGTTTTTCACATTTTTTTTGCATTTTAAGCCAAAATTCCCTGTGTTTTCATAAATTTACTATTGACTACTTAAAGTAATTCCTGATAGTCTGTTCTCAGTTTGGTCATATCAATTTGGTTTTCAACCAAAACTCGCGTTCAACTTTTCCAATTTTCAAATTATTTAAAACTATGAATTGTCCCGGTTGCAATAAAATTTTGGCTTCTAGTTTGTCGGTTTGCCCGAGCTGCGGAACGATGATGAACGATTCCGTGCGCGAAGAACTGGCTTTGAAAATTTCTCCGATTGTAAAAACCGCGAAACCCGCAATACAAAAAGAAATTCCAAAGCCGACGGTTCCGCCGCCGATTATTCAGCAAGCTCCGCTTCAACCGCCCGCGCAGGTTTCCGCGATTCACATTTCGCTTGAGCCTGAATATGAAACGGAAATAATCGAGCCGCCCGTCGCTCCGCAAAAACCGGCGATGACGCCTCCGATTCAGCAAAATCCGATACCGCACGCGCCGAAACCGCAGACTTCGGAAATCGCCAGCAAAGCGACCAGCCCGACGCTGATTGATTTTCGTCATAAAAACGCGGTCGTTCCCGAATGGCGGCTTCATTTGCAGAACGCGGTGCGCAAGCGCCAGGATTATCGCAGCCACACGGAAACCGACACGGTTTCGACCGTCGCGACCGCGCCGCAGCCGATGACGCTGGCAACCAGCGGCGCGACCGCGCTGCAAGCCGAACCGCTTCCGCAGAATAACCCGATTGTCTCCGGAAATCCGAAATTGGAAGCCGCGATGCGCCGCATCGAAGAGTCGCGCCAGATGTATTTCGCCGAAGAGGAAAAACCGAAGCCGCATCTCGCTGCCGTTCCGCCGCAAACGGCGGCGCAGCCGAAAACTTTTCCCTACGCCGTCCCGAATCAAACGTCGGAAACATTTTCGCCGCCGAAACCGGCAAATATTCCGCCGCGAACTCAGCCGAAAACTTTTCTAATCGAAAAGAAAGCCGAAAACGCGCCGGCGCAAAAAATCGAAAAATTCGATACGAACAAGCTTCCGCCTTTGTCGCAGGTTCTGAAAACGACGGCGGAGACCGAAAACCGCGCGTCCGATTTCAAAGCGCCGGAAAATAAAATAATCATTAAAGCGCCGCATTACGACGCGGATGCGGAAGAAGCCGAAGTTATGGCTTACGCCGAAGAAGTCGAAAATTTTGAGCCGGAAACGGAAGAATTTGAAGAAATCGACGATTGCGCGCCGGTCTCGCTGCGCTTTAACGCCGGACTTTTCGATTTGATTATCGGTTCGTTTCTGAGCTTTGTGCTGCTGTCGCCGTTTATGCTTTTAAACGGCAATCTGTTTACGATGCAGGGCTTGCTGGCGTTTCTGGCGACTTTCTCAATCGTTATGTTTATTTATATGACGGTCAGCGTCGGATTTTTGGGCAGAACTTTGGGAATGCGTCTGTTCTCGCTGGAAATCATCGACATCGAAGAAAACGATTACCCGACGTTTCACCAGGCGGCGGTTAATTCCTGCGTTTATCTTTTCTCGCTCGCTCTGGGCGGCATCGGTTTTCTGCCTTTGTTTTTCAACAGCGAAAAACGCGCCGCGCACGACCTTCTGGCGGGCACGATTGTGGTGAGAGAAGAATATTAATTTTTTGGAAAATTCAAAAATTCAGGCGAGTGGCTTGCGAAAGTTACTCGCCATTTTTATTGTGTTAATCTGTTTGTTTATGAACGAAGCGACACTCGAAGCCGTCAGCCGCGAACTCGAAAACGAGCTTGTCAATCATCCTTTCGGCAAGATTTTCCAGCTCTCGCGCCTGACTTTCGCGATTGATTTTCGCCTTCCGGAATCAAATTATCTTTTCATCAGCGCCGAGCCGGTCAATCCTCGCATTTATCTGATTAAAAGACGCTTGCGCGATTTGGAAAAGCAATCCGGCAACCCGTCGCCGTTCGTTCTTTTCGTCCGCAAACGTCTTTCCAGCGCCGTTCTGCAAAACATCGAAAAAACCGAAAACGAGCGAATTTTGCGTTTTGAATTTCTCGTGCAGGACGAAATCGAAGGCTTAAAAAAATACACGCTCATCACGCAGCTGACCGGACGCTCGGCAAATATTTTTCTGCTCGACGAACGCGATTTCATCCTCGATTCCCTGCGCGAAAATTCCGGCGACGGTCAGGAAATCGCCAGCCGTTTTCAGCCGCCGCAAAGGTCAGAACCGCCTGACAAATTTGAAGACGCGGAGACGCGGAGACGCGGAGACGCGGAGAAAAACGAGGCGGAATCTAAAACTTCAAATTTCAAATTTCAAATCGAAGACCGAAGTCCGAAGACCGAAGACCGAAACAAAATTTTCCCGAAAGGCGATTTCGCGACGCTTTCCGAAGCGCTCGACGCTCATTATCAAAATTTAGAAATCGAAAAACGATTTCAGGCGCGCGCCAAATCCGCCGCAGCGAAAATCAAACAGGAAATCGCCAGGCGCGAAAAGCTCGTCAAAAAGCTGAATCAGGATTTGGCGAATCACGGCGACGCGGAGAAATGGAAACGCTGCGGCGATTTGATTCTGGCGAATCTGGCGGACGCCGTGCGCGACGGCGATAAAGTTCTGGTCGTCGATTATTTCGACGAAAATACGCCCGCGATTGAGATTGAAATCGACGAAAATTCCAGTTTGACCGAAGCCGCCGAAAAATTTTTCAAGCGTTATACAAAGGCGCGCAACGCGAAAGAGGAAATCGCCAAACGCCTGCATGAATTGGAAATCCAGCTTGCGGATTTCAAAGCGCAAAAAGAAAGGCTCGAACAGGCGATTGCGGAAAAAGACGAGCAATTTTTATCGGAAACCGCCGGTGAAAAAGTCGAAAGCAAAACGCCGAAAGCGAAAGACAAAGCGGATGAAAAATTTAAAGGCGCACGAAAATTCGCTTCTTCCGACGGCTTTGAAATCCTCGTCGGCAAAGCTTCGAAAGACAATGATTACCTGACTTTTCGCATCGCCAAATCGCTCGATTTCTGGCTGCACGCGGCTGATTACGGCGGCTCGCACGTCGTCGTCAGAAATCCGAACCGGCTCGAAAATCTGCCGCCGCAGACGCTCGTGGAAGCCGCCGAGATTGCCGCCTTTTACAGTCAGGGCAGAAATCAGGTGAAAGCCGCCGTTAATTACACGCAGAAAAAATTTGTGAATAAACCGAAAGGCGCGGCGGCTGGACTGGTGAGCTTGTCGAGCTTTAAAACGATTCTCGTCGAGCCGAAGATAAGCGTCTAAAATGCAAAACGCAAAATGCAAAATGGAAGGATTAATTTAATTCTGAATCTTAAATCCTAATATTTTGCACTTTGCATTTTGCATTTTGCATTAATAAACGTTTTGCGTTTTCGTCATTCGTTGACGGTTTTGCCGACGAGGTCTTTAAGCTTCATAATCGTCGTCGGGCTGCCGCCGGTGAAAATGCCGAGCAGCTGCCCGTCGCGGCTGATGAGAAAGCTTTGCGGAATGCCGGCAAATTTGCTGAGCTTTAACATCTCGCTGTAAGTCTTGTCGTCAACCCAGCCGAGCGTGTAATTCAGCTTCATGTTTTCGGCGAAGCTTTTTACGGCGGCTTCCGAATCGTTTTCGTCGGTGTCCAAGCCGAGAATTTCAAAACCTTTATCTTTATGCGCGTTTTGCAGCTCGATGAGATGCGGCATTTCGCCTTTGCAAGGTCCGCACCACGTCGCCCAGAGATTTATCAAAACGACTTTGCCTTTGTAGTCTTCGAGCTTAAACTTTCCGCCGTCCAGCCCTTTAAACTCAGCCTGCATTATCGCCGCCGGAACTGCCGGATAATCGCTCCTGGCAGTGTTTGTCAAGCCGCTGTTATAGCCGCCGCCCGTGTTGCCGCCGCAAGCCGTGAAAATTGAAAACGCTATCGCTAAAAATATAAATAAAGCCGTATTTTTTGCTAAAAATTTCATTTATTTTTTGGTCTTTGATTTTTGATTTTTGAACTTTGGGAATTTTAATTACGATTCGAGCCGTAAATTAAAGACATCAAAGGTCAAAGACCAAAAATCAAAGCTCATTTCTTTCAATTCCGTAATTTCTCAGGCGATGTCCTGCATCCTGAGGACAATCAGCGTGGCAATTACCAGTATAAAAAACATTATCATCAAAACAATCTGATTCAAAACCTCGTTCATCCACGGATGCAGGAAGTTGACATAGGCGCTCAGATTCTTTTCGATTTTTTTCGGGTCGTCGATTTTCGGCGCGGCATCCAATTTCGGCATATCGCCGGGACGCTGTCCGGCTGCCAAATCGTCTTTCATTTCCTTTTCGTAATCCTTCATTTTCTGCTCGGATTTCGATTTGTAATCGTCGATTTTTTTGCGCGCGTCGGCGATTAATTTATCGTTTTCCTGCTCGACGTATTTGTAATAACCGACGCCGCGCGTCTGCCCGCTATTGTCCGCGCCTTCCTCTTTCAGCGTATCGAGCGTCGAAAATCGCTTCATCGTATCGAACGACCACGTCGCGGGCATCAACAAACCGGCGACTTTATTAATGCCGGTCGGAACGCCGACAAGCCCTGAAAATAAAATCTGCGGAATCAAAATCAGAGGCACGAGCGAAGTCGCCATTTCCGAAGTTTTCACCGTCGCGGAAATAAACAATCCGAGCGCGATGCCGACGCCCGCCGTTAAAAGCATCACCCAGAATTGCGGAATTCCCATCAGCTCGCCCGGCATTCGCATCACGCCGATAAGGTCGAAAAATTTGAGCGGCAGGAAAAGCAGTAAACATTGAATGCCGACGATGATTCCCAAAATAAAAAGCTTGGAAAAAACATACGGCATCAAGCCGAGATTGACCATTCGCTCGCGCGTATAGACGGCTTTTTCCCTGATAATCTCACGCGCCGCGACCGACGTTCCGAACCAGACCGAAACGAGCGACAAAACGAAATAGACGAAATCGCGCGGTTGGTCGGCGTCCATCACCAGAAACGTCAGAAACGCGACAATCGGAGCCTGCATGAAAAGAATCAAAAGATTGAATTTGTCGCGCACGAGAACTTCCCAGTAACGCCGCGAAAGCGTCATCCATTGGCGAATCGCGCCGAAAAGACCGAGCTTTCGTTTCTGCTGCACGCCCTGCGACTGCACCTGCCCGATTTGCCGGAGCGGCTCGAAAACGTTCTTTTTATACTGCGGCGTCTTCGTGAATTTCTGTTTCCATTCTTCGGCGACCTGTTCGGTGACTTGATGCCGGTTCGCGCCGTTCATGCCCAGACGCTGCTCAATCGGCTCTTCCAGCTTGTCGTAAAGCTCTTTGAAGCTTTTCGCGCCGACGTGCTCCAGCGCTTCCTGCGGCTTGCCGTAAAAAACCAATTTTCCGCGCATCAGCAGAACGATTTTGTCAAAAAGCTTGACGTTTTCCATCGCGTGCGTCGTCAAAATCACGGTTCTGCCCGATTCGGCAATCTGGCGAAACAAAACCATAATTTTTTCTTCGGTTGCCGGGTCTAAACCGGAAGTCGGCTCGTCCAGGTAAATAACTGACGGCTTCGTGACCAGTTCGACCGCAATCGAAACTCTTTTTCGCTGACCGCCGGAAAGCTGATTAATCGGCACGTCGCGGCGTTCGGAAAGCCCGGTGACGTCCATCACTTCGTTGACAATCTGGTCAATTTCCTTGCGCGAAACGTCGGTCGAAAGCCGCAGTTTCGCGACGTAATAAAGCGTTCGATAGACGGTCAATTCGCGGTGAATAATATCGTCCTGCGGCACGTAGCCGATTGATTGCTTCAGCGCGTCGAGGTTTTGATAAAGGTCGAGATTATTGACCAGAACGCTGCCGCCCGACGCCGGACGCATTCCGTTCAGCGCGTCCATAAACGTCGATTTTCCCGCGCCCGAAGGACCTAAAAGACCGACGAATTCGTTCGGCATAACCGTCAGCGAAACGCCGTCCAGAAGCTTAATCGTGCCGCCGCCCGAACGGTCTTTCACTTCTTTCGTGATGTTGACCGAATCGATGCGCGTTTTCGAGCGCGTGTCGAAAACGCCGATGTTTCCCGCGTTATCGACGCGAATGACGAACGAGCCGATTTGCACCGAATCGGCTGACGAGATGTTTTGCCGCGAGATTTTTTGACCGTTGACGTAAACGCCGTTGGTCGAATTCAAATCTTCGATGGCGACGCCGCCGCCCGTCTGCAAAAGACGCGCGTGGCGATTGGAAATCTGCAAGCCGTCGAGCTTGACGTCGTTGTTGTCCTCGCGCCCGATGGTCAGTTCCTGCTTGCCGCCGAAAGTCAATTGCATCAACAATTGCGGCTGCGCCGAAACGTCGGGTTTCATTTGCTGCGAGACGTTTCCGCCGCGAAAAACCATCGTTTTCGAACCGGCAGGCTGGTCGGGCAAATCCTGCAAAACGGCTTGCTGGCTGGCGGCGACGGCGCGTTGCCCGGCGAGGCTCGCGCCTTTCGGCGCGGCTTGATTCGGCGAATTAAATTTCAGAACCGGTCCGCCCATTCCGAGCTGGATTTCGTCGCCGTGATAAATCGGCGTCGGCGTCGAGATTCGCTGCTCGTTGACCAGAGTTCCGTTAAAGCTGCCGTTGTCGGTCACGACGAAACCGCCGTTTTGACGCGAGATTTGCGCGTGTTTTCTGGAAACCATGACGGCATTGGCTTCCATCACGATGTCGCAATTCGGGTCGCGCCCGAGCCAGAAGCTGTCTTTGGTAATTTTGTAAGGTTCGAGCCGGCTGGTGCCGACAAAAATAAGCTGCGGCGCGTCGAGCGAGCCGCTGCCCGACTGGCTGGCAGCTTGTCGATTCGATATTTGCTGTTGTTGCTCCGGCGGAGCTTGCGGCGGAAGCGGCGCGGAAATCGGTTTCTGCGGCTCGGGCTGCGGCGCGTAAACGGGCGCTTGCGGCTGCGGCGGCTGAACGGTTTCAAACCAGACGACGCGCAGGACAGGACCGTTCGTGCCGAACTGAAGCGCGCTTCCGGCTTGCACGGCTTGCGGCTGGCTGATTTTTTGCCCGTTCAAAAAAGTGCCGTAACTCGAATTTAAATCCGTCAAAAACCATTGCCCGTTTTGCCATTGCAATTCGGCGTGTTTTCGCGAAACCATCGGATACTGCTGGTTGTCGAAAACGATTTGACAATCATTCGCGTCGCGCCCGACTCTGACTACCGGCTGTTGAAAACTTTGCTCGGACAACTGCTGCCCGCCGCGTTCTTCGGCTAAAACGATTTTCATATTCTGGAATTTGGTCTTTGAGCTTTGAGCTTTGACCTTTGATTTCTTTAATTTACAGCTCGAATCGTAACTAGAATTTACAAAGGTCAAAGTTCAAAGCTCAAAGGTCATTTGTGTGACATTTACTATCGCAAGATTCTACTGCAACTAGGGTCAAAATAAAATAAGCGTAAGGAAGTTTTTCCCTACGCTTTCAAAAAACCTTGCAGAAAAGTTGAGTTTACTACATCGGCGTCGGCTCGAAAGTGTCCAGAACGGTTTTCAATTCGCCTTTTTCGCCGACATCTTCGACCGTCTGCACGTTTGGCGAAAGCGGCGTCGCGAGCATCGTAATCATAAGACCGCTTTTGATGCCCTGCCGCATCGCGGGCATAAACAGACGCCTGCCGAAAAGTTTTATATTTTCGCCCGTTTTCGTCGTGACCGTGCCTTCAAACTTCATTTCGTAAACTTTCCAGCCGCCGTTGATGATTTTTTCGCCTTCGGAAACAAATTTATAATTCGGAATCTGCTCGGCAAGTCGCTTATTCGTTTCCTTGACCAGCGCCGGAAAGCCTTCGCGGTCGGCTTTAAAAGTTCCTTTACTCTTGTAAAACGAAAGCAGCATCTGCTCAATCGGAATGCCGTTTTCATCCTTGCGCGAAACGTCGGCAAAATTTTTCTCGCCCGGCGTTTTCGTCCAGTCTTTCGGATAATAAAACGAAAATCCGCGATAATAGCTCGCCAGCTCGCCGCCTCGATTTTCGCGCATATTTTGAAAATATTCGCTGTTCGGCGGCGGCAAAACTTTGCGTTCGGCGGGCGGCAGTTCGATGTCCGGCGGCAATGCCGACACGGGATTGGTCATCGAATTTTCCACCGGCGCGTCTGAATTTCCCTGAGTTGTTTGATTCGTCGCAGAAAAATCGGCCTGATTCGGGTGATTCAAAAAATAAGACCAAATCGCCCAGAGTCCCAAAACGAGCGCGACCAAGCCTACGACGGAAATTCGCATCCACGATTTGCTCGCGACCTTCATCGGTTCGGGCGAGCGTTTTTCCCAGGGCAAATCTTCCACTGGTTTAGCGTCGGCTTCGGTCTCGATTTTTTCTTCGATTTCCGGAAGGGCGTCGGCGACGAAATCCGTTTTTTCCGGCTCGTCGTCGATTAATTCGATTTCGACGTCTTCGAGCGAAGTGTCGGCGGAAATCAAAGGCTGAATTTCAGATTTCTTTTCCGTTTCTTCCGGTTTGGCGGCGGACGGCTCGTTCGCGAGCGCGTTAAAAAACGCGTCGCCGAAATCGCGCGCTTTCGGGTAACGCCCGGACGCTTTATAGGCGAGCGCCTTTTCCAGAATCTGGTCGACCGCTTCTTCAGCCTCCGGCAAATCGAGCCTTAAATTTGTCGGCTTGATGCTCAAGCCTTTTTTCTGCGCCGCGATTAGCTCGTTGACCGAAGACGCGCTGAACGGCAGGCGATTGGTCAGCATTTGATAGGCGATGACCGCGAGGCTGTAAATATCGCTGGCAAAGGAAGGCATTTTTCCTTCGAGCTGTTCGGGCGATTTATACGCCGGATTTTCGGTCAGCTGCCTGCCGTCGGAAACGGCAAAATCGGTGACCTTGACCTGTTCTGTGCCCGCTTCGTTGACGGTCAGAATAATATTTTCCGGTTTCAGATTGCGGTGCAGAACGCCGTTTTGATGAACTTCGCTCAGCGCGTAAGCCGCCTGGCGCACGATTCGCGCCGCGCGCAGAGCGTTAAATTGTCCGGTCTGCTGCAATTTATCTTTGACCGATTTGCCCTCGACGTATTCCGAGATAATAAACGGCTTGCCTTCCAGCAGCTCGCCCGAATCAATAAGACCGGCGACATTCGGGTGATTCAGATGCGAAAGCGAAACTCTTTCTTCGGCGAAAATGCGGCTGGCTAAATCTTCGGCGTCTTCTTCCATCAAAACGCGGACGACGACCTTTTTTTCGGGCGACAGCTTATCCTGCGCGAGATACGAAATGCTGGTTTCGTCCTGCCCGATTTTTTTCGTCACCTGATAGCGACCTTTGACGGTTTGCCCCAGCAGAACGTTCGGTTTTTCCCACGAAATCGCCGGTCTGCCCGTCGGATTGACGCTGCGGTCGCCGACCGTCGCCGTGCCCGAAGCGATTTCGCTCGGTTTAATCAAGCGCGCCGCCGGTTTGGTTTCTTCTGCCGCTTTGGTTTTCTCTGCCGGTTTGGCTTCCGCCGGCAGTTTCATTTCGGCAATCGGTTTTATAATCGTGGTCGGTTTTGTTTCCTTTGGCGGTTCGGTTTCGACAGGCGATTCCGCGGCGGTCGGCGGCTTTGTTTTCGCCGTAGGTTTTGTTTCAGCCGGTTCGAGTTCGAGCTTTATTTCCGGCTCGGTCGTCAGAGCCTGGCTGGCGACGGGCGACGAAAAATCCGGTTGAATCGTTTGTTCGACTTTGATGAATTTCGGCGCGGGCGCGACCGATTCATCCGTTTCGGCGCGTTTCGGCGCTTTGGCGAGCAGAGTTGAAAACACGCCTTTTTTGCCTTCGGCGCTTTTTAAAGTCGTCGGCAGCGCAGGCAGAAGTCGTCCGCCGTCGTTCGAGCAGAACCGTTGACTTCCATCTTCGTAGGTGTGGCGGCACTTGGGACAATAGAGCATCGTTGCTTCACCTATAAAAACGCCCATAAAAGTTTTTGAGAACCTCGCTTGAGAAATTAAACGTCGTAAAACGCTTAAAAGGTAATACGCCTAATCCTTCAAGGTTTTCAATAAACTATTTTAACTTTTTGAGCTTCTTTTAATTTGTTGACCAAATCCTTTTTTTCGCCGTCGAGCAAAAGCGCCTGACGGTAGACGCGCGCGGCGTCCGCTTTCTGCCCTTTGCGCGAAAACCCGTCGCCGACCATTTCAAATTCCTGCGCGAGCTGTCGCCTTTCATTCGCGGAAACGACTTTCAGAGCCTTCAGCAAAGTTTTTTCGGCTTCGGCGTAAATCCCGCGCCGCGTGTAAAGCGAGGCAAGCTGCGAGTAAGGAATAAAGCTGTTCGGGCTGACGCTAATGCTTCTTTTTAAAAGCGTTTCGGCTTCCTCGAAATTCCCGTTCGCCGTCAGCGCGCGTCCCAGAAGATAAAGCGCGGTCGGATTTCTCGGGTCTTCGCTGACGGCGCGGCGCAATAACTGCTCGGACTCCGAGTAGCGCTGCTGCGACTGCATCACTTCGGCAATCAGAATCATCGTCGGCACGTCCGAAGCCAGTCGAATCGCATCTCTATAAGCCGCCGCCGAATCTCTGTCGTGACCGTTGCGGCGCAGCAATCTGCCGAGGTGCGCGTAAGCCAGCGCGAATTCCGGGTCGAGCCGGATAGCGTTGCGATAAGCCTGCTCGGTTTCGATGCCGATTTTTCCGCTTAGTTCGAGCGCGACGCCCAGCTGGTCGTAAGCGACGGCGTTTTTCGGGTCGAGCTCGACGGCGCGACGAGCCATTTTCAGCGCTTCCGAATACCTGTCGGACAAGCTAACGCCGCCGACCGGCTGCGTTAAAACAAAGCTCAGCGCGATATTCGCTTCGGGGCTGTCCGGTTCGAGCGCGATTGCCTGCCGGTATGCTTTTTCGGCTTCTTCCCAGCGCTGCTGGTCGCTGAAAATATTTCCCAAACCGTAGATGGCGCGCGAATCGCGCGGGCGGATGCTCTGCGCGCGGCGGTAAGACCTCTCGGCGGCGACGTAATCGCGGTCGTCACGCGCCATATTTCCTAATTCGATGGCTTCTTCGAGATTTTCATCGACCTTTTCGTACGCCGTGTTGACGGACTTGACCGGCGTTTTAACCGCCGGGGTTTTGTCCGCGGTTTTATTCGAAGTCTTATTCGGAGTTTTGTTTCGATTGTTTTTGGCGACAATCGTTCTCGTTTCCGGTTTTACTTTGGGTTTGGAATCTTTTGTCGTCGTTGGCGGCGCAGTTGTGCGATTCGGTTTCGGCGGCGTAGTCTTCGCGGTTTCCGGTTTCGGCGCGGGCGTTTTCTTTTTCGGAGTCGTCGTTTTCGGAGTCGTCGTTTTCGGCGCGGGGTCGGTTTTTTTAGTGGTGGTTTTCGGATTCGGCGAACGGCGGAAAATTCCGCTGCTGCTGCCCAAATCGCCTAAATCCTGAGCCGCCGCGCTGGCGACGGTCAAACAACCGACAACCAGAAACCAGAAACCGAATTTTCTCGATGCTTTCAACATAAAGGAACTAAAACTCCTGCACTTTACTAATCGGAACGCGCCAGCCGGAAGCCGAGCAATCCGTCGCGCCGGTCAGGCGGAACGTCGTAACGCGTGGTCGATGTAATCGCTCTTTCGCCCGTCGATTTGCTGGTGTAGCCGCCGCCGCGAATGACCATATTGTCCGGTTTGCTGAATCCGACGTTGCTGTTCGGATACGGCTTTATTTTCGAATTAGTCCATTCCCAGACGTTGCCGATTAAGTCCTGCACGCCCCATTTATTGGCGCCGCCCGCGATTGAGCCGACCGCTCGCGGCGCGGTCTGGTCGATGATTGCGCGCTGGTTTTCCCATTTATCGCCCCACGGGTAAAGATTATTTTCGCCGCCGTTACGCGCCGCGTATTCCCATTCTTCCTCGCTCGGCAGGCGATACTTCGCGCCGTCGCGTTTTGAGCGCCACTCGGCAAATGCTTTCACATCATCGAGCGAAACATTGACCACCGGAAAAGCTTCCTGCCCGGCGGGTATCGCTCCGTTCAGCCAATGCACCGGATGCGGGTGTTTCGTCTGCGTCACAAAGCTGTGATATTCGGCGTTGGTCACTTCGGTTTTGTCCAGCCAGAACGGCGGCACTTCGACTTCGTGTTCGGGCTGTTCCTGCGGCGCGCCGTCGTTGCGTCCCATTTTAAACTTTCCGCCTTCGATTTTGACCATCTCGGTTTTTATTTCAATCGGCGGCGTCGAAGCGACTGTCGGAGTCGGGCTGGCGTTTGTATTGCCATTGCCGAGCGCCGTCGTCCGACCAATCAAGCCCATCCAGTAAGCGCTCACCACTCCAATTGCAGTCAGTAACAATAAGCCGGAAATTCCAATAATCGCCAGCAGAAGCGGTGAAAACAAGCCTTTTTTCGGCTTCGGGCGCGACTCAGACTGCGCAAAAGCCGATTGCGCCGCCGCGTCCTGCAGTTGATGCGGCGGCGCGGTTTGCTGCGCGAAGCCCTGCGTCTGCTGGACGGCGTTTAAGCTTTGCGGCGTATTGAAAGTGTTCGCCGCCTGATTGGTTTGACTGAAAAGACTCGTCTCGGCTGTTTGATTGGCGGCGGGCGCGGCGCCTGCATTGCGCAATTCCGCCACGACCTGCTGCGGTCTGCCGTCGCACAAAATTTCGTTTTCCCAATCCTGAAAGCCTTCCTTGCTGACGCGTAGGCGATGATTTCCGCTCTGCAAGCCTTCGAGCAAAAGCCAGCCGTTCGCCTGCGTCTGCCCGACGGCGACGCTGTCGACGTAAACATTCGACTGCGGCGGGCTGGACAGAATATGAATCGAAGAAACCGGCAGCGCCGCGCTCGATTTTTGGCTGGCGCTTGCCGCAAGACTTTTTGAAGCATAGCCGACGGCGGTTTGCAGCTCTTCGACCATCTGCTCGACCGTCTGCGTTCGCTTGTGACGGTCTTTTTCGAGCGTATGGCGCACCGCCAATTCGACTTGCGGCGCGACCTGCACGCCGAACTCGGCAAAGCTCGGCGGCGCGTCCGACAGATGTTTTTTCATAATCGCCGGAATCGAGGAGCCTTTAAACGGCACATCTCCGGCGAGCATCTGAAAAAGCATCACGCCCAGGCTATAAATATCCGCCTGCGCGTCGGGTTCTTCGTCCGCCCATTGTTCGGGCGCCATATAATAGGGCGAACCCATCAAGCCGGTCGTCTGCGCCTGTATAAAAGAGCCTAAAAGCTCGCCCGATTTTATTTTCGCCAGACCGAAGTCGAGAATTTTGACCGCTTCCGCCATCGTCTCTTTGTCTTTGCAAATCATGATATTGAGCGGTTTCAAATCACGATGGACGATGCCCTGCCGGTGCGCCGCGCCGACGCCCGCGCATATCGCGGTCATCAATTCGACGGCTCTTTCGGGCGACAGACGTTTTTCGCGCGCGAGCATTTCGTGCAGCGAATCGCCTTCGACGTATTCCATCACGAGAAAAGGCATCGTTCCCTGCACGACGCCGAAATCGGTGACGGCAATCACGTTGCCGTGACGAATCGCGGCGGCGGCGAGCGCTTCCTGCCTGAAGCGCGTGACGAGCTGCGGGTCGTTGCCGACCAAATCCGGCAAAATAACCTTGATGGCGTGCTGCGTTTTCAGATAAGCGTGCCGCGCGCAGTAAACCACGCCCATGCCGCCCTGCCCCAGACGGCGTTCGAGCTTGTATTTCCCTTCCAGAACCGGCTCGCCGCTTATCGAATGAAAAGTCGTCTGCCCGTCTTCGGGACAGGCGGCAACTTCATCTGCATAACAACGCTTACATTGTTGACACTCTTTCATTATTTCAGGTTATACGAAATTTTCGCGCGGAACGCGTTTAGAGCAATGCCTCTAAATTTCAACAAATCTGCATTGATTTAGACTCAAATCTTTTTGCAATGGGCGCGTCAAAATTTCTGCTCGTCTGATTTTAATTGCTTTACCTTTTACAGGCAAGGAAAAACAAACGGCGTGAAAAGGTAGAAACCGATTCACGCCAAACAGATTTGCGGTTTTAAATTTTAGCGAACCGTGACGGTCATACTAAATTTGGTCGCCGCGCGTCCCGAGTTGCTGATGGTAATGTAATGGTCGCCGCTGCGGTAGATTTCCACCTGCGAAAAACCTCTGTCGCCGTATTCGATATGACCGTCCGGTCCGTCCACGTCCAAATCGATGCGGCTGCCGCCGGTGACCTGCACGGTCATCGTCTGACCGCGACCGACGCTGAGCACATAAGCGCGCGAGCCGCCCGCCGCCAGAGCGCCGCTCAGGGTCGTCGCCGTTCTGCCCTTCGCAAAACGGATACGCGTCTGCTGCGCCAGCGAATCGGTGGCGAGCGAAACGACAATCATTGCTGCAATCAAAACTTTTAAACTATATTTTTTTAACATTTTTTCTCCAGTCTTTGTTCGTCTAAATTTCCAAAATACCGGAAATTTAGACGAACAAAGCAAGAATGTTTTGCTTTAGTTTTTTATGACTTTGCTTTAGTTTTTTATGACAATGTTCACCAGCCGCTTCGGCACGACGACGACCTTGACGATTTGTTTGCCGTCGATGTGCTCCTTGATTTTCGCGTCGGCTAAAGCCATCGCCTGCAACTGGTCGTTTGCGGCTTCGGGCGAAGCCAGAACGCGCGAGCGCAGCTTGCCGTTGACCTGCACCGGAATCTCGATTTCGTCCGCCTTCGCCAATTCCGCGCGATATTCGGGAAACTTCGCGCCGTTTGCCAGAATTCCGTCTTCGTTCCCGACGATATTCGCGTAAAGCTCCTCAGCCGTGTGCGGCGCGAAAGGCGCGAGCATCAAAATCAAGCTTTCGACCGCCTCGCGCAGAGCGTAAACTTCCGCCTCGCTCGCCGCCGCCGGCTCGACCTTAAAATCGTGCATCGCGTTCGACAATTCCATCAAAGCCGCCACCGGCGTATTAAACTGCAAAGACTCGAAATTTTCCGTCACGCGCTTGATGGTCTGGTGCGTTTTCTGCCGCAGCTTGCGCGGGTCAGAACCGTCTGCGGTAGCGGGCGGTTTAACGTCGGCAGAAGACTCGTTTGTATTTAAGTTTCGACTTTCAGAATTTAAATCGTCTTCTGTTTTTTCGGAGTCTAAAACAGACCGAGTTAAACCATCCGCTACCGCAGATGGTTCTGACACGTTTTGCAGTCTGTCTTTCCACTTCCAGACAAAGCGCCAGACGCGCTGCAAAAATCTGACCGCGCCTTCGATGCCCGATTCGTGCCAGACCAGTTCGTTTTCGGCGGGCGCGGCAAACAAAATAAACAGGCGCGCCGCGTCAGCGCCGAAATCGCGCACCATATCGTCCGGGTCGACGCCGTTGCCTTTCGACTTCGACATTCGCTCGACGGCGTATTTCAAAGGCTTTCCGTCGATGCTTTCCGCGCTCGTAATTTTTCCTTTTTCGTCGCGCCTGACCGAAACCGTGTTCGGCGGATAATAAATTCTTTTCCCGCTCGAATCGTCAAAAAACGTTTCGCCGACGACCATTCCCTGCGTCAGCAGTCGCTTGACCGGCTCGTTAAAACCGACCAATTCCAAATCGCGCATCACTTTCGACCAGAAACGCGTGTAAATCAAGTGCATCACGGCGTGGTCGTCGCCGCCGACGTATTGGTCGACCGGCGTCCAGTAAGCAACGATTTTCGGGTCAAACGGCATTTCCGCATTTTTCGGGTCGGTGTAGCGGAAAAAATACCACGACGAATCGACAAAAGTATCCATCGTATCGGTTTCGCGCTTCGCCGGCTCGTCGCAATTCGGGCAGGTCGTGTTGACGAATTCCTCAACTTTCGCCAGCGGCGATTCGCCGACGCCCGTAAAGGGCGCGCTTTCAGGCAGTTCGACCGGCAGATTTTCGTATTTTTCCGGCACGACGCCGCATTTTTCGCAGTAAATAATCGGAATCGGCGTGCCCCAGAAACGCTGGCGCGAAATGCCCCAGTCGCGCAGGCGATACGTCGTCGCCGCTTCGCCGAAGCCGTGTCTCTCGGCGTATTCCGCCATCTCGCGTTTCGCCTCTTCGCTGCGCTTGCCGTTCCAGTTATCCGAATGAACCATCACGCCGTAATCGGTAAACGGTTTTTCCAGAGCCAGCGCCTGCGCCAGATTATGCTCGTGAACCAGGTGAGGCTCGCTGATAACCTGTCGAATCGGCAAATCGTATTTTTTGGCAAACTCGAAATCGCGCTCGTCGTGCGCCGGAACGCTCATCACCGCGCCCGTGCCGTATTCCATCATCACGTAATTGCCCACCCAAACCGGCAATTCCTCGCGGCTGAACGGATTTATCGCCTTCAAGCCCGTATCGACGCCTTCCTTTTCCTGCTCGGCTTCGTGGTCGACGACTCTCAGCTTCCCGGCTTTGATTTTTTCGATTGCGCTCCGAATTTCCTCAGAAAAATTCGCCAGATTCGCTTCGACAATCGGATGCTCAGCCGCGACGACAATCGCGTTCGCGCCGTAAATCGTGTCGATGCGCGTCGTGAAAACGCGAATCGTGTCAGAACCATCTGCGGTAGCGGATGGTTTAACTTTATAATCTGCGGCGTTAAACGAATTTTCAGAACCTGAATTTTCATCGCCAGCCGAGTTTTCCGCGTTCAACCGCCCACTACCGTAGGCGGTTCTGACTTTGAATTCCACAAACGCGCCTTCCGAGCGTCCAATCCAATCGCGCTGGCGTTTTAAGACTTTTTCCGCCCAGCCCGCTTCGATTTCCGCCATATCGTCCAGCAATTGGTCGGCGTAATTCGTCGTGCGCAGAAACCACTGCGCCAAATCTTTTTTCTCGACCGCGCTGCCGCAACGCCAGCAGATTCCGCCGCTCGCCTGCTCGTTCGACAGCGTCGTCAGCTCGTTCGGACACCAGTTGACCTGCGACATTTTTTTATACGCCAAGCCCATCTCATACATTTTCAGGAAAAACCACTGATTGAATTTGTAATAATCCGGTCGATGCGCCGCCGTCTGCCGCCGCCAGTCGTAGCTCAAGCCCAGACGCTGCAACTGCCCGGTCATATGCTTGATGTTTTCTTCGGTCCACGCGCGCGGATTGACGCCGCGTTTTATCGCCGCGTCTTCGGCGGGCTGACCGAACGAATCCCAGCCAATCGGGTGCAGAACGCTGAAGCCTTTCAAGCGTTTATACCACGCCAGCGCGTCGCCGATAGCGTAATTGCGCACGTGTCCCATGTGCAGATTGCCCGACGGATACGGCAGCATCTCCAGTTGATAAAACTTCGGTTTCGTATAATCAATATCGGCTTCGAAAACGCCTGATTCGCGCCATTTCGCCTGCCATTTTTCTTCTACTGCTTGTGCAAAATATTTCTCGTCCATATATTTAAGTCCGGAGTCGTGAGTCGAGAGTGGAGAGAAAGAAGAAATCGACTCTTCACTCTC
>DASVWG010000401.1:0-9183 GCA_036389695.1 Pyrinomonadaceae bacterium | reverse complement strand
CGCGATAATCAATCTCGCCGTGCGTGACGAGCGTCGGCGTGTTGAAGTTTCGTACAAAACGATGCGGCGACCAGCGCGCATACATCTGCGGATTTTCCCACGGCATTCCCTTAAATTCGTAATTGACGAACCAGAGTTCTTCGGTCACGCCCGACATGCTTTCCAGATTGTAAACTCCGGCGTGCGAGTGCAGCGCCTTGAACCGGAAACGCGGGTCGTTGTTGTGTCCGAGAATCCAGTTGACCATATAGCCGCCGTAAGAAGCGCCCGCCGCGCCGAGCCGGTTGCGGTCGATATACGGGTTGCGTCTTAAAACTTCCGCGACGCCGTTCATAATGTCCGTGTAGGCTTTGCCGCCCCAGTCGCCGGAGATTTCGTTGACGAATTTCTGCCCGTAGCCGGTCGAGCCGCGCGGGTTCGGCAGGAAAACGACGTAACCGGCGTTGGCGAAAACCTGCGGATTCCAGCGATAGCTCCAGCTATTGTTCCAGGCGCCCTGCGGTCCGCCGTGAATCAGAACCAGCATCGGATATTTTTTGCTCGCGTCGAAATTCGCCGGTTTGACCAGAAAACCGTGAACGTTTTGATTCAGCGCGCCTTTCCATTCGATTTCTTCGGGCTTTTTCAAAGCCGTTATCTCGGCGTTGACGCGGCTGATATTCGTGACGGCGTTCGTCTCGACGTTGACCGTGTAAATCTCGTTCGGATGATTCATCGAGTTGGAAACGGCGACGATTGTTTTGCCGTCCGGCGTGATGCTCAAGCTGCTGAAAAATCCCGCAGGCGAAACGAGCTTGACGTGCGTCGCGATGCGCTGGCGAAAATCCGGTTCGAGCGGAACGCGGTAAATCGGCTGCATGCCGCGCGTGTTGGCGGTGAAATAAACGGTCTTGCCGTCGGGCGAGAGAATCATCTCGTCAGCCTGCAAATCGAAGCCGCGCGTCAATTCGACCGACTCGCCTGTTTTCCGGTCGTAGCGCATAATGCGCCAGCGGTCGGCTTCGAAGGCTTCGGTCTGCTGCGAGCGATAAAGAATAAACCTGCCGTCGGGCGTGTAAAGCGGCGAAACGTCGTAGCCTTTGTTGCTGACGGTAATATTCCGCGCATTTCCGCCGCCTCTTAAAGGAACGGTAAAAATATCGCTGTTCGTCGAAATCGCTTCGACCGCGTCGGGATTTTTCAAGAAAGCGATTTCGCTCGAATCGGGCGAGAAAGCGTAGTCTGCGCCGCTCGAAGCGGCATAAGGCGGAGCGTCAAAATCGCCGGGCGTCACGTCGCGCGCCGCGCCGCCGTCTGTCGAAACGACAAAAACGTGCGTCCGTTTCGCGTTGCGCCATTCCGTCCAGTGCCGATACAAAAGGCGTTCGGTGACTTTCGCCTGCACTTTATTGTTTTCGGCTTCGGCGTCGCGGCGCTGGTTGCATTCGTCGGTCGTGCAGTCGGGATAAACGTCGGAAACAAAAGCAATCCAGCGCCCGTCGGGCGACCAGACGGGCGCGCTCGCGCCGGTCGAAATCTTTGTGATTTGTCTTCTATCGTCGCCGTCGGCGTCCATAATCCAGATTTGACCGCCGGTCGTAAACGCAATCTTTTTGCCGTCCGGCGACCATCGAGGGCTACTGCCGGAGCGTTCGCCTTTGGTAATCTGCCGGAAATTTCCGCCGCCGACCGGCATCGTGTAAATCTGCGTCAGCGTGCGATTGTCCGACACGTTTACATCGCCGATAGTAAAAGCGACGGTGCGACCGTCGGGCGAAAGCTGCGCATCGCCGACGCGCCGCATCCGAATCATCTCGTTAAAGCCAAAACCCGTCTGCGCCTGAGCATTTATCGCCGCAAACGCGAGAACAAAGAAAACCAGCAATAAGCGTTTCATATTTTCATCCGAAAAAAATTGAAGTTGTAACAGCGCGATTATTATCGCAGAAATTTCGGAAACACAAAAGCAGTTTCAAAGGGAAACGCCGGACGGCACGTTTTCGCGCTTTTTATTTCAAATATCTAATTTGAGAAAACGAAAATCTTTGTGGTATTTATTGCGCTTTTAGCATCTATTAACATTGTAGTGCGCCCCGAACACATAAGCATCTCGCGACGGCGAATCAAGAATCCCGGCGCATAAAGTCGGAAGCAGAGAGAATATGAAAAAATTAGTATGTTTATTGGTTTTAGCGATTTTTAGCTTGTGTGCTTTCAGTCAATCTTCTAAAGCTCAGGAAAAGAGCAAAGACGGTTTCGAAAGGACTCTCAAGGTTGAGCTCGAAAAGTCGAAATATACCTTGCTTGAGCCAATTCCTGCTCAGTTTAAGCTCAAAATACCGTCAACCGACGCGACGCCTAAAATAGTAAGGGGCATATCAATCAGGATAAATTTCAAAGGTCAAACCAGAGAATTTACCGGTCTGACTTCAAATATCTCGATGGGCGAGCCGCAGCCGCTTCCAGGAAGAAATATCGCCGGACAAAATACGAATAACGAGCTCAAATACTATGATTATGCGGAAGAAGAAATCATTGAGCGTGCGGCGGAGTTCTTTCCTGAGCCGGGTAACTACAAAATACAGTTTTTTCTTTATGGATTTAAGGGAATTGCCTCCAATGCAATCGACATCATAATCGAAGAGCCGACGGGCATTAACCGTGAAGCGCTTAATTTTTTAAACAAATATGAAAATCCTCTCTCGTTTCAATGGATTTTTACAGAAAAAGACGGCATTGCGCAGTTAGAAAACTTTGTAAATAAATATGCCGAAAGCGTCTACGGCGAATATGCAATTTATCAGCTCGGTCTGACTTATTTTAATCGAGGTAAATTTGATAAAGCTAAAATCGAGTTTGAAAAACTCAGAAACAGCAAAAATAAAATTATCGCCGGATATGCGGAAAACTCCCTGCGGGACACCGAAGAAAATATTAAAACCCGGGAAAGGACAGAATTGACAAAAAACAATTAAAACTAAAAGCCGGCGCTGAAGAGGAAGAAATTTTCGGGCTCGGCTGATAATTTAGACTTTGCCGTTTGAGTTGGTTATCATTGAAACAAACAAATCTATGAAACCGAAATTTCTTTTTCCGCTTTTATTTTGCGCGCTTTTTGCAGTTCAAATATCCGCGCAGCAAGCGACGCCGACGCCTCTGCTGTATTCGGAACAGACTTTGAAAGATTTGAAACGCATCCAGACGGCGGCTTTGCAGAGCGATTACGCCTTGCGGCAGACGGCTTATCTTTCCAATAATATCGGCGCGCGGCTTTCAGGCTCGCCGCAAGCCGAACGCGCCGTCCAGTACGTCGCCGAAGAAATGCGGCGAATCGGTCTGGACGTTCGCTTGCAGAAACTGAGCGTGCCGCACTGGGTGCGCGGCGAAGAACGCGCCGAGCTCGTCGAATTTTCAGGAATGGCGCAGGGCACGACGCAAAAAGTCGTCATAACCGCGCTCGGCGGCAGCATCGCGACCGCGCCCGAAGGCTTAACGGGCGAAATCGTCGTGGTCAACAGCTTCGACGAATTAAACCGGCTCGGACGCGATAAGATTCAGGGAAAAATCGTTCTGTTCAATTTCAAGTTCGACCGCGAGATGGCGGCTTCCGGCTTCGGCGGCGCGGCTTACGGGCAGGCGACGCAGTATCGCGGCGGCGGAGCGATTGCGGCGGCGCGTCTCGGCGCCATCGCCGTTCTGGTTCGCTCGGCGGGCGCTTCGCAAAATCGTCTGGTGCATACCGGCTCGACGCGCTACGACGCCAACGTCACCAAAATTCCGGCGGCGGCAACGTCTTTTGAAGATGCCGAAATGATTGCCTATCTCGCCAAAATGGGAAAAGTCCGGATAAAAATGACTCTCACGCCGCAAACTCTGCCCGATGTGACGAGCTACAACGTCATCGCCGATTTGAAGGGTAGCGAAAAGCCCGACGAAGTCGTCATCGTCTCCGGTCATCTGGATTCGTGGGATTTGGGAACCGGCGCGCTCGACGACGCCTGCGGCGTGGCGGTTTCGATGCAGGTTCCGTATCTTTTGAAACAACTGAAAATCCGCCCGCGACGCACCATCCGCGTCATCGCCTGGATGAACGAGGAAAACGGCTTGGTCGGCGGCAGAACCTACGCGCAGGAAGAAGACGCCAACGTCGCGAAACACTTCGCCGCCATCGAATCGGATTTGGGCGCGTCGCACCCGCTCGGTTTTTATTTTACGGGCAAACCGGAAATCGCCGCTTTCCTGACGCCGATTTCCGACGTTCTGCGCGAACAGGGCGCGGGACTTTCGCAATTGCAGCCGGGCGGCGTCGGCGCGGACATCGGACCGCTGACGCAAAAAGGCATCCCGTCCTTCGCCCCGTGGTTCGACCAGCGCACATATTTCAACTACCACCACACCGCCGCCGACACTTTCGACAAAATTAACCCGAAAGAGCTTTCCGAAAACGGCTCGGTTATGGCTGTGCTGGCTTTCGGTCTGGCGAATCTGGAACAACCGCTCCCGCGATGAGTCCAAAGTCTAAAGTCTCAAGTCCAAAGTCTGGTTGCTTTGATAAACTTCAAGTGATAAGTTTTAAGCAACTGACTTGAGACTTTGGACTTTGGACTTTGGACTAATTATGAACCGACCGCCGCCGTATTTTCCGCAAAACCAGCTTTCGCCGCCCGACCCGAACCGTTATAAGAAATTTAAATTAATGGTCGGCGCGGGCATAGCCGTCCTGACCTTATTTTTAATCGGCGCGGGCGTCGGCATTTATTATTTGATTAAATGGCTGGCGGCGTAAGAATGAATATTTTATTTCTTTGCTTTGGCAACATAACTATCACGCGCCCGCACAGCGAGATTCGGTTGTTTGACTCTGACTTTGATTTGTCGTTTTTGACCTGGTTCGGATTTGTTATTTGAATAGTAGCCTAAATTATATTGTTGTCCGAGTTCCTGGGAAATTACTTCAAATGCTTTTTTTAAATCTGCCACATTGTCTATTTGATAACTGCGTCCGCCCGTCTTGTCAGCTAAACCTTGCATATAGCCATCAACTTTTGCGATTATTTTGCGAATGTCTTTTTTACTCACAATTTCGGAATATCCCGGAAGGGCAGTTGGATAATCACCAAAGCGAATTGTGTAAATTACCGCTTCCTGTTCCTCAGCATCGCGTAAGTTACTTTTTGCGGAAGCATCCACTCCATACTGCTCTCCATCGGAAAAAAGAACTATCGCTCGTCGCCCCTGAATTTTTTTCATATATTTTATGGCGCGTTCAACGGCATCGAAAGTCGTCGTGTATCCGAGGTCATTTGAGGTTTGAAGCAAAATCTTTTGTTTAGAATATTTAAAATCCTTCTTTTTTGTGGGTTCAAGTAAGATGTTGATTTTTCTGCCGCTGGAAAATGTAGCAACAATAATCTCGTCATCGTCACGCATTTGAGAAACGAAGGCATCAGCGGCGTTAGCGAGGTGTGCCATATGATTAGTCATCGAACCGCTGACATCCAACAACAGTAAAGCCGTGAATGGCTTTTCAGTTGTTTCAAACAAAGCGATTTCCTGTTCTACGCCGTCCTCAAAAATCTGAAAATCTTCTTTTTTGAGATTAGTGACATATCGCCCGTCGCGGTCTGAAACTATTGTCGGAACATGAACCAGAGTGGAATCAACACGAATTACTTCGTCCTGCGCGTCGGCAAATCCTCCACAAGCGAGAAAGGCGAAGATTATAATAATGAAGATTTTATTTCTTTGCTTGAGCAACATAACTTTCGCGCGCCCGGACAGACAGGTTTGGCTTCAGGACTTTGACTTTGATTTGCCGCTCCTGACTCGTTTCGGGTTGTTCTTTCGGATAGTAACCTAAACTGTATTGCTGACTGAGTTCACCTGCAATCTCGCGGAATGTTGTTTCTAAATTTGTTATATCTTTTAGGCGGAAATGTCTTCCGCCGGTTCTGGCGGCTAATGCGGTCATATACAAAGTGGCTATTTCTTTGCTTTGCCTGATTTTTTCAGCTTCGCTTTTGCCTATTTTATAATTCGGCGGAACGACGAACGTGTCGAATTGAACTGTATAAACTATTGTCTTTTGTTCTTCTGCATCTCGAAGAGTACTTTTGGCGCTGGCATAACGCCCGACGCCTTCACCGTCGGAGAACAAAATAATTGCTTTTTTGCGACTTTGAATTTTTTTCATCTTATCCAAAGCAAAATCAACAGCGTCGTAAATCATTGTGTCGCCCAAACTGCCTGTGAATTTTAAGTCAAATCTTTTTTTATCTTTTATCTCTCTGACGCTTGAAAATTTAAACAAGACATTTACTGAATCATTAAATGATGCCGCCGACAGATAATCATGCGGGCGTAACTGGCTAAGAAAAGTATTGGAAGCATTATTGATAGTAGCAAAATCGTTATACATTGAGCCGCTGACATCTAACAGCAGTAACACAGTGAACGGTTGTTCAACAGGCTCAAAAAATGCAATCTCTTGCTCGATTCCATTTTCAAACAACTGAAAATCTTCTTTTTTCAGATTAGTTACATATCGCCCGTCGCGGTCTGAAACTATTGTCGGAACATTAACCAGAGTGGAATCAACGCGAATCACTTCATCCTGCGCGCCAGCGAATCCGGCGCAAGCGAGAAAGGCGAAGATTAAAATAATGAAGATTTTATTTTTTTGGTTCGAAAACATAACTAGCGCGAGCGCGCACGCTCGCGTTAAGCTCCGGTCGATTAAGTTTGACTTTGATTTGTCTGCGACCAGGAGTTGGCTGCTTTGGATAATAACCCAAAGTATATTGCTGACGTAATTCATTAGCAACAGAACCGAAAGTGCTGTCTAAATCACTAATTTTTTCAATTCTAAAATCGCGCCCGCCGCTTATTTGTGCTAAAAAACTCATATATCTATTAGCATTAACAATACCTTCGGAATACGCTTTTTGATTTACATGAAGCGGAGCGACTTCTGAAAAAGTATTATATTGCACCGTATAGATTAAAGCCTCACTTTCTTCCGCGGCGCGCAAATTATCTCTGGCAGAAGCAAAAACCCCGTCCCCAAGCCCGTCCGAAAAAACAATTATTGCTTTTCGTTCGCGAATTTTCTTCATCTTTTTAATCGCAAAATCTACCGCATCATAAAGCCTCGTATAGATGGTGAATTGCTTTTTAATTTTAATTTCCTTTTTCAAATCTTTGACTTTCGTCGTTTGCCACAAAATATCTACATTATCGGCAAATGTGGCGGCGATTATTTGGTCATCCGGGCGAAGTTGTTCAACGAAAGATTTAGCGGCGTGCTCTAACTCAGTGTAATTATTTCTCATTGAACCGCTTTTATCGAGCAGTAAGAAAACTGTGAATGGCTTTTCGGTCGGCTCAAACACAGCAATTTCTTGCGGTGTGCCGTTCTCGTAAATCTCAAAATCTTCTTTTTTCAGATTGGATATATATAGCCCACTGCGGGTTGAAACCATTGTCGGAACAGTAACCAGATTGGAATCAACGCGGATTATATCTTCATTTTTGTCCTGATTTGATACCTGATACTGACAATGAACTGGGCTTTGAACAAATAAAACAATTGCCAAAGACAAAATGATCAACTTGAAGGCTGTGGTAATCTTTACTAGAGTCATCATTTTCACCTCTTTCAAAGAGTCAACAAATTTAGATTGGCTGCAATTTAGTGGCAACCGAGACTTTTATAAAAGTCCTGGTCGCCACTCGATAATCTAAGAATTACGGACACAGAGGCAGATTACCTGCGCCCGGACAATATTCACCATTTGAACAGTGTACACAATTCTGTCCGCCAATGGTCGAACAAACCATAAAATATCCGTTGTGCGCAGATGGAGTCGAACAGTCAGGCGTTCCATTAATAATTGGGCAATGAAGCCCATAATCAAATTGACATTCACCCGGACGCGGCGGCACATCCGAGCAGCTAATCGCGCCTTGCATACATCTGGCAAATCGCGAGCTACAGTTATATTCGCAATCTGCGCAGTCACGATCCGACGAATCCTCGTCGCACGCCGTCGCGCAGCTATCAACACAGGCGTTTTCGCTGTTCGTGCATTCCTGCTCGCATCGCGCCGCGCTGAGAACATTTCCGCTTTCCGCGATTGAGATGAAAGCGAAACACGCGAGCAGTAATCCGAGAACCGCCAGCCGTTTGTAAAGGCTTCTTATTTCTCTCGATAACATAATTCTTTCCTCCTATTTTCCTTTGAGAAGCGTTCAGTTTGGGAGAAAACATTAGTAGTGGTGTGAATTTCTACTGCTTCAACCGATTGAGAAACTGCACGGCTATTTGAACTCAGCAAACCCGCTACATAAAATAAAAACCGACAACTATCAATATTCGCCCTTTGGAAAGCTGCGCGGTTCTCTAAACACAATTAGAGCGCGGTTATTCCAAAAATCTTTCGCCGGTCTTCGGTGAGCGACCAACGGGGAATTTCACCCGGACGAATCTGATGTTTGTCGGTTTTTTTTACGTTAAAGTTAAAAACTTGGCACTGATTAAAATCTATTTTCGTAAGTTTGTCAATACTTTTTCTGAGAAACGCAAAATTAAATCACTGCCCGAATGTTTATACTCCGTTTTAAACTGAAATGTCAATAATTTTTTTTAGGCAGGGCGTTTGACCGGGTTTTAACGGCGAATAAAAATCCGGCTCGAAATTTCCCGCCGGATTTTTATCGCCGGTAATTGCCCGTCTAAAAATAAAAAAAGAAGCGCTGGCTGAACGCTTCTTTTTTTACGAATTGAATTTTTCGAATCAGCGATTGTTGTTGTTATTCGAAATCGCTTTCTGCGCCTGCACGCGCGCGCTTTCGGTCGCCAGCTGTTTGGCTTTCGGCAGAACCTCGATGGCGCGTTTCAACTGGTTATCGTATTCGTTGAAAACCTGGAACGAGGTCGTCGAGCCGTAAGCCGCCGTGACGAATTCCGTGCGCAGCGTGCGCTCGACAAATTCGCGCTCGCGGTCGATTTGCGCCGGAGTCAGTTTGTATTTGTCCATCGCATACTTTTTGAAAGCCTGATAAACCGTCTCGTTAATCGGAAAATCGGTGGCTTTTAAATCGTAGTCGAAGGTAATCGGCTTGTCGGCTTTATAAGCTTCGAAACCGGGCAGCTTGCCGTAAACCAAATCGAGCGAAAAGGCGAAAATCGGGTCAATCAATTTG
>DASVWG010000400.1:0-2291 GCA_036389695.1 Pyrinomonadaceae bacterium | reverse complement strand
CTCTTGGCGCGACGAAGTCAACAGCGATAAAGTAATCATCGGCAACGACAGTATAACCATCACCTCGGACGGTTAGCTTATCTGCTTTGCCCAAAATAAGGAAAAGCGTTCAGGTGCAAGTCGTAAATGTAATTTCGGCGCGTGAAAAACGGTTTGGTTAATCCCAAGCCGTTTTTGTTTGTGATAAAATTAAAGCACGCTTTACTAAATCTATATTCGGATAAATCTATTTAATGAGAAAACCTGTTATCGCGGGAAACTGGAAAATGTATAAACTGCTGGACGAAGCGGTGCGGACGGCGCTGGCTTTGAAGCCGCTGGTTGCCAATGCGAATCATTGCGAAGTCGTTATCGCGCCCGTTTTCGTTCATTTGAAAACGCTCGTCGACCGGCTCGAAGGCTCGAACGTTCGCGTTTCGGCGCAGGATTGCGCGGCGGAGCAAAAGCAGAGCGCGAACACGGGCGAAGTTTCCGCCGAGATGCTCAAAGATGTCGGCTGCTCGCACATTATTATAGGACATTCCGAGCGGCGACAGTTTTACGGCGAAACAGACGAGTCGGTTTCTCGAAAGACGAAAGCGGCGCTCGCGGCGGGCTTGACGGCGATTGTCTGCATCGGCGAAACCTTGCAGGAAAGAGAGTCGGAAAAACTTTTTGAAGTCGTTGAGCGCCAGTTGCGGGCGGGTTTGGCAGGTTTGACAACCGCCGATATGGAACGTATCATAATCGCTTACGAGCCTGTTTGGGCAATCGGCACCGGAAAGACTGCCTCGCCCGAACAGGCTCAAGAAATGCACGGCTTTATTCGTCAAAAATTGACGGAAACGCATTCGAAAGAAACGGCAGACGCGACGAGAATTCTTTACGGCGGTTCGGTCAAACCTGAAAATATCAAAATCTTGATGGCGCAGGCGGATGTTGACGGCGCACTGGTCGGCGGAGCGAGCCTCGAAGCGGAAAGCTTCGCGCAGATTGTGAATTACAAAGGAAGCGAATAAGTGATAGGTGATAAGTGATAGGTGATGAGGAAAAATTCTTAATCCCTATCACCTATCACTTATCACCTATCACTGATTAAGATGTTAGCTTATTTACTTTACGCACTATTTTTTATTTCCTGCCTCGTTTTGATTGCGACCGTGCTGCTGCAGCCGGGCAAAACCGACGCGGGCGCTCTGTTTACCAGCAATATTTCCAGCTCGGCTTTCGGACCGCGCGGAACGCAGACGATTTTGTCGAAAATCACAATCGTCGCGGCGGCGACTTTCTTCATCTCGGCTTTGCTTTTGGCGATGCCCGCCATTACCGGAAATATCTCGGTTTTGCAGACGGTCGGCGAAACTACGACGCCCGCTCCGGCGGATAATACGAACGCCAACACGCAGTCGCCGGTGATTGACCCGCAGCAGAATTTGCTGAATACAAACACCAACGCGGCGGAAACCAATCCGGCAAACGTCAACGCGGCGGTTTCAAACACAAACGTCAGCCTGACCAACGCGGGCGCAAATTCCAACGCGGCAAATAATAGATAGTTCTTTACAGTTTTAAAACGAGCGAAAAGCGCTCGCCCAGGTGGCGGAATTGGTAGACGCGCACGTTTGAGGGGCGTGTGGAGAGATCCGTGCTGGTTCGATTCCAGTCCTGGGCACCACTTTTTAGAAAAAAGCACTTGCAAAATTTGTAAGTGCTTTTTTCTTTTGCGAAATTTTCAGAAATTGAACGTAATGTAATTATGGTGTAATCATAAAAAGCTAGATGGAATCTATTTTTTTTTAGATTTTGGTCGTCTAATTTTTTTAGTTGATTCTGAATGTTCTGAGGATAATCCAGAAATTAATTGTTTACTCTTTAAGTAATTTTTGACTATTTCTGAAGCCTTTCTTCTTTCCTCCTCATCATTTTTTATTTCATCCGCTAAACGTTCAAAGGTAAAAGGTAATTCAATTGATAAATCAGCAGCTTTTTTTAAGTATTTGATAGCCTGTGCATGGAATCCTCTTGCCCCATAAATATTGCCAATGTTTGCAATAATCCAGTCTTCTTTTTGCTCTGCCAATTCGTTAGCCTCTTGATAACATTCGAGTGCTAATCCATATAATTTAAAATTATATAAAACATTTCCTAATAATGTCCTAAATCTATGATTATTAGGCGCTATTTTCTTTAACTTTGTAAAGATAGCTAAAGCTGCTTCATTTTCCTCCATTTCTATAAGCAGGTCTCCATAGCTGTAAAGAAGGCGTTCCGAGGTTGGAAAATATTTTAATCCCCTTTCAAAGGCATTAATT
>DASVWG010000399.1:0-14707 GCA_036389695.1 Pyrinomonadaceae bacterium | reverse complement strand
AAACACTTTCTTCATTTTGCATTTTGCATTTTGCGTTTTGCGTTTTCTCCGCCCTTGCTCACGCGCGGGCTTCTGCTTCAGAATCACATTTCAGAACAGCAGCGCTCGAATTCCGCCATCTCGAATTTCCCGCCGACAATCAGCGGCGTTCGCTGATGTAAATCCTGCGGCTGAACGTCTAAAATATTTTGCTTTCCGTCGGTCGCCGCGCCGCCCGCGTGTTCTGCCAGAAAGGCAATCGGATTCGCCTCGTATAAAAGCCGCAGTCTGCCTTGCGGGTAATTCGTCGTCGAAGGATACAGAAAAATTCCGCCGCGCAAAAGCGTGCGGTGAAAATCGGCGACCATCGAGCCGATAAAGCGTGACGAATAAAACCGTCCGAGCACGCCGTTTTTTAATTTGCGGACAAAATCGTTATAAACTGCGGGAAAATTTTCGTGATACGCCTCGTTTATCGAATAATAACTTCCCTGTTCCGGCATCCGAATATTTTCATGCGTCAGGATAAAACTGCCGACCGAAGGGTCGAGCGTGAAGCCGTGAACGCCGTTGCCGATGCTGTAAACCAGCACGGTCGAAGAGCCGTAGACGACATAACCGGCGGCAATCTGCCGTCTGCCCGGCTGCAAAACCCATTGCAGAGGGTCTTCGTCATTGCCGGTTTCGGGGCGGCGAAAAATCGAAAAAGTCGTGCCGATGGTGACGGCGACGTCGATGTTTGAAGAGCCGTCGAGCGGGTCAAAAACAATCGCGTATTGCGCGTTCGGCGAAGTGTGCCCGACGGTTATGGGATGCTCGTTTTCCTCAGACGCGATAATGCCGATGCTTTCGCGCAGGCTGAAGCAGTCTATCAAAGTCTCGTTCGCGTAAACGTCGAGCTTCTGCTGGACTTCGCCCTGCACGTTGATTTCATCGACCGAGCCTAAAATATTGACCAGTGCCGCGCGGCGAACCTGCGCCTGAATCATCTTCGTCGCCAGCGCCAAGCCGGAAAATATCCATTGCAGCTCGTTCAGCGAATCCGACATCGCCGCCTGTTCCTGCACGACGTGTTGTTGAAGCGTGGTAATCATTATTCTGAAAACTTGCTGAAACGAAGCGGAAGCCCGCGCGTCAGCAAGGGCGGAAAACGACTGACGATTTTAGACTTTAGATTTTAGATTGGTCGTCGATTGACTTCAAATCAGAAAGCCATATTCCGCAATCCCAAATCTGAATCCGCCCTTGCTGACGCGCGGGCTTCCGCTACTCAATCCGAAACCAATCGACATCGGCTGAACCGGCATCATTAAATTTCCCGTTGCGGATAAAAAACAAACCGATGCGCGCGCCGACCCATTTTCCCTCTCGCGCTTTGAAAGGCACGCCGACATTCGTGTAATTTTTGCCGTCGGCGCTGAAGCTGAAGCTGCACATCGCGCCTTTGGCGACTTTGACGCGCAGGTAGAACGTTTTTTCGTTCAGCAAAAACGGCACGTTTTCCGCTTCGGCGTTTCCCTTGTCGGCGTCTTTCGCCGTTACTTGCGCGACGTAAAGCTTGCCGCTTTTGTTTGTCACGCCGATGTATGAATAATCAAGTCCCATCACCAGAAGCGCGAATTTTTCGCCTTCAAAACGCGGCGTCAGAGTGACTTTCGTCGTCGCGGTAAATTCTTCGGCGGGAAATTTCTGCAAAAGCAGGTTCGGCAAATCCCACAAATTTTTGTAATTTTCCGGCGTCTGGACGGAAAACATTTTCAAGACGCCTTTCGGCGGAAACGTAAACGCCCAAGCCGCTTGCGGGTTCGCCTGCCACTGCCATTGCAAGCCGATTTTCGCGTCGTTAAATTCATCGGATTCCGGCGGCGTTTCAATCGGGAAAGTCCGCCCGACGTTCGGCTTTTTGAATGTCAAAACCGGCTCACCCGTGCCGTCGCCGTCCTTATCGACTCCCATCACCGGAAAATCGTTAACCCATTTCAAAGGCTGGAGATGCACGATTCTGCCATACGCGCCTTTGTCCTGAAAATGCAGAAACCAATCCTCGCCCGTCGCCGTGTCAACCCACGCGCCCTGATGCGGTCCGTTTATTGTTGTATTTCCCTGCGCCAGAACGATTTTTTCGTCATAAGGTCCATAAATATTTTTCGAACGCAGAACCAATTGCCAGCCGGTCGAAACCCCGCCCGCCGGAGCGAAAATATAATAAAACTGCCCGCGCTTGTAAAATTTCGGACCTTCGACGGTCGGATGCGCGTCGTGACCGTCAAAAACCAGCACGCCGTCGTCAAGCAGGCGCGTGCCGTCCGCGCTCATTTTACTCACGATTAAAACGGTCTTTATCCCGGCGCGGCTTCCGGCAAACGCGCTGACCAGATAAGCGCTGCCGTCTTCGTCCCAGAGCGGGCACGGGTCAATCCAGCCTTTCGCTTCCTTGATTAAAACCGGCTTCGACCATTCGCCCGCCGGATTTTTCGTTTTCGTCATATAAATGCCGGTGTCCGGGTCGGGATAAAAAATATAAAATTCGCCGTTGTGATGGCGAATCGACGGCGCCCAAACTCCGCCGCCGTGCTGCGGTTTATCGAAAACATCGGCGGGCGACTGTTTTGGAAAAACGTAATTTATAAGACGCCAGTTGACCAAATCCTTCGAATGCAAAATCGGCAAACCGGGCGCGGCGTTGAAGCTTGAAGCCGTCATATAAAAATCCTCGCCGACGCGAATCGCGTCCGGGTCGGAATAATCGGCGTGCAGGATAGGATTTTTATAAGTTCCGTCGCCGTTGTCGGCAACCCAAACTTTTGATTTTGTCTGCGCCGCCGAATCAAGCGAAAAAATCAACGTCAGCAAAATCAAGAAGGCGCGTGTAGCGAGAAAAGATTTATGTTTCATACAATTGCAGGCAGAAACGCGACAGTTATGGAGCGTGTCTCTTATCGTTAAAGAACACGCTCCATGACTGTCGCGTTTCTGCCTGTTTTCTAATAAATTCAACGAAAAATTGTTTTATAAAAATTTTGAAAACCGACTTCAGGATTTTTTCCCGTGCCCGTTGTCGGCGGCGAAATTTCCTTCGACTTCCATACGCTGCGCTTTCTGCGTTTCAATCAAATGGTCGCGCATGGCGTTGCGGGCGGCTTCCGGATTGCGGTCGCGCATGGCGCGGTAAATGTTCCGGTGCTGTTCCGCCGATTCCTTGAGGTCGGTCGCGCGCCTGACGGTTTTGCTGCGATATTCAAACAAAATCGTCGCGACCATATTCATCAGCGCCGTCAAAATTCGATTTTGCGAGGCGGCGGCGATGATTTGATGAAAGCGCATATCGTGGACGAGATACTGCTCCGGCTCTTCGAGCGAGGCATACATTCCCGCCACTTCTTCCGCCATCTGCGTCATCTGCTCGCTGGTCGCGCGCTCGGCGGCGAGCCCGGCGATGCTCATCTCCAGAGACAGGCGCGCCTCGAACATCTCGTCCGAAGTAAATCCGTGCAAAGACGCCATCAGACGAAGCGGGCTGCTGTCGAGCGTCGGCGATTCTTCGGCTTCGGCGACGAAAGTTCCCGCGCCCTGCCGCGACTGCAAAATTCCGACGCTGGCGAGCGAGCGAATTCCGGCGCGCAGAGTCGGGCGACTGACGCCGAGCAATTTCGCCAAATCGCGTTCCGGCGGCAGACGGTCGCCCGCCGAGAGAGCGCCGCTGTGAATCATATTTCGCAGCTGCGAAACGACCTCTTCCGAGGTGTTGATGCCCTTTTCGATTTCTATCGTTTTAAAAATGTCTTTTTTCGAGTCTGACATTTAATCTTTCTGTCGAAGCCGACGACGATTTTGCGGATTTGCTCCAACTTAGCTTTATAGTAGCGCAGATGCGGAATTTTGTCGAAAAAATTTAATTCCGCTTTCCGAAGCTTTCGGGCAAAGCTTTTGCGCTCTTTTTATTTGCTTTTAAGTTTTATTTTTTCAGCGGCTCGGCAAAAATCTTGATGAGAATCAGCGAAAATTCTTTGCCTTTCGCGTTGATGCGATGATGCGGCGTGCCGCGCGGAACGATTATCAAATCGCCTTTTTTAATTTCAAACGTCTCGCCGCCGACAATGCGCGCCGCGCGCCATTCGCCGGTTGAAATTTCGCGCGGATTTTCCAGCTTGCCGCCGAGCGTCAAGCTCGCCGCGCCTTCCAGAACGTAATAAACATCGTCCGAAGCATCGTGACTTTCCGCTTCCGCAGTGTCGCGCTTTTTATCGTGCTGGACGGCGACGCGCAGCTCCATTCCCGCGCCGCCGATTAAATCTTCGACCTTGTTATCGACGCTCAATTTCTTCTCCAAATCGTCGAGCGATTGCTTTTTCAAAACGACATAGGGGCGAATCGGCGCGGCAGGCTCGCGCGTCTGAGCAAACGAAACGAGCGAAAAGGCGCAGATTAAAACGAAGATTCCAAAGATATTTTTTGTCATAATTTTAAAAAGTTGTTTTGAAAATTTAATTCTCAAACAAGCCTGTAGGGGCACGCCCGCGTGCCTGCCCAATGAGCGAGAGCGAATAAATGATTAATTAAATTCAACGTTGAATTTAATTAGAATTGATTAGCGTTCTGTCGAACGCTTTGGGCAGGCACGCGGGCGTGCCCCTACATTTCCTGCTGCGATTTTATTTTTTCTTTCGCGTTTGCGCCAAAAGCCACGCGCTCAAATCCTGCGCGGCTTTCAAATTCTCATATTCGGCGGGCAGCTTTCTGCCGTCAACGTATTCGTTATAAAGCCACGGGTCGCCGACGGCGAAAACCGTTCCCTTGCCGTATTTTGCCGTCGCCATAATCTTGTCGCCGCTGGCTTCGAGAATGGTTTTCGCGGGCGGCGAAACGTTTAAAGTCGAAATCTCTTTCAAATAAAGCGTCCGCGCCGTCTTAAAAATCGGATTGCCGTCCGTCACGGTAATTTTGCCTTCGACAAAATTGTTGTTCTGCACGCGATATTTGCTGTCCTTGTTAAATTCGATGCCGAACCGCCGCGCCAGAACGTTGAAATTATCAAATTCCGAATTGCCGAAATCATTGCCCAGCAAAACCAAAACGCCGCCCGCTTTGACCCATCCGGCAATCGCTTTCGCGTCCGCCTGCGAAACGTAATTCGGCTTTTCGGTTTCCTTGTCCGTGTCGGGGTCGACGATGATGTAAACGTCCGCGTTTTTCAGATTCGCGGCGGTCGGCGCGGTCGAAAGCGTGTCGAGCATCGCGCCGTAAGATTCAAACTGTTTGCCCCACGCGTAAAAACCGGGATGATTTTTTTCGCGCCATTTGTAATGCCAGACCGAGCCGTCTTTCCGGACTTCGTGATTGAAGTAATCGTCGAGCAGAATGGTTTTGCCCGCGCCGGTTCTTCCCTTTTCCAGATTTTCCATCTCGATTGCCGCCATCACCGCCGGAGCTAAGCCTTTGGCGTCGTTCGTCCGCAGCTTTTCGCTCATGTAATACTCGTAACTGCCGTCGCGATAAGGCTTTCCGCCCAAGCCCGAAACCGAAACCGTGCCTTCCCAATCAAGCGTTCCATCCGCTTTTTCCTTGATAAATTCCTTCCTGATTCCCGCCCAGCCTTTCTGCGCCGTGTTTAAATATTTTTCCGGCAGATTTCCCTGCCGCACGCCTTTGGCGAGCGCGTAAACGAACATCGCGGACGCCGAAGATTCGTGATAATTTTTCTCTTTTCCCTGTAAATCGACGATGTCCCACCAAAGCCCGTCCTTGTCCTGATATTTCGCAATCGCTTCGGCTTCGCGGTTTAAAATGCCGACAAGCTCGCTGCGGCGCGGATGATTTTTCGGAAAATAATCCAGAACATCGACCAGCGCAATCGCATACCAGCCCATCGCGCGTCCCCAGATGTGCGGGCTTAAGCCGGTTTCCCTGTTCGCCCATTTTTGCTGCCGCGATTCGTCCCAGCCGTGATAAAGCAAGCCGGTTTTCGAATCGCGCGCGTGTTTTTCCATCCAGACGAATTGATTGGCGATGTCGTTCCAGTTGTCTTCGCCGAAAACCTGCGAATATTCGGCGTAAAACGGCTCGCCCATATAAAGCCCGTCGAGCCACATCTGGAACGGGTAAATATTTTTGTGCCAGAAGCCGCCTTCTTTCGTGCGCGGGTGCGTCTTTAATTGCGAGCGAATCAGCTCAACCGATTTTTTATATTTTTCGTCGTTCGTCACGCGATAAAGCGTCAGCAGCGCGCGTCCGGGCGTGACGTGGTCGATGTTGTATTCGTCGAGGTCGTAGCCGCGTAAATTTCCGTCTTTGTCATACCAGAAATCCATCCCCGCCTTGATGAAATTAAAATATTTCGCCTCGCCCGTCGCATACCACATCTGCTCGACGGCTTTCAGCTGCACGCCCTGCTCGTAAGTCCAGTTTCGCGGAATTCCGGCGGGCGTGCCGTCGTCTTCGAGCCAGATGCGGTTCATCAGAGTATCCGCCAGACGCCGCGACAAAGGCTCGTTTTTCTGCGCGAAAGCGCCGCCGAACATCGAAATAAAAATGACGAATAAAATAAAAACTCGTTTGGTTTTCATACTATCTCTTTAAATATTTTCGCAAGCCGATTTTCTGCCGTCGAATTTCCTCGACCGCGAGCCGCGCCATTTCTTCCGCGCCCTGCGGGTTGAAATGCGTGTTGTCCTCGATGCCGTTCGGATAATTCGCGTTTTCGCCCGCCTTTAACTGCAAAAACAGTTTGCGGGAATCTTCCGCGCCGTATCTGACGAGAAGCGTCTCGCTCGCGCGGTGCATATCAATCAGCGCGACTTTGTATTCCCGCGCCACCGCGCGCACGATGTCAGGATATTCGCCGTGCGAATCGTAAAATTTCCCGTCTTTGTCAAAACGACGGCGCGCGACGGGCGTCAGCAAAACCGGAAACGCTTTTTTCCCGAAAACTTCCGTGACAAAACGAATCAGATTTTTCCGGTAATCTTCCGGCGGCGTGTAGCGCTCGCCTTTGTCTTTTGCCGAATCGTTGTGCCCGAACTGTATAAAAACGTAATCGCCTTTTTGCAGCTTATCGACAATCGCCTGCCAGCGATTTTCCGAGATAAAAGTTTTCGTGCTGCGACCGTTCTGCGCGTGATTTTCGATGCGGACTTTGCGAGCGTCGAAATATTTCTGAAACATCTCGCCCCAGCCGGTTTCCGGTCGCTTATCCGGCTTTTTCTCAGCCATCGTCGAATCGCCCGCCAGATAAACCGTAATCGGCTGCTTTTGTGCCGAAGCGAAAACGTTTAAAAGAAAAATTAAAAATGCGATAACAATAAATTTCATGCGAACCAGTCAGAACCGCCTGCGGTAGCGGGCGGTTTAAGTCCAGAATTTCAAGTTTCTAATTTCAGGTTTCAAGGTTTGCCGATTGTTTTAACTTGAAACCTGAAATCTGAAACTATCCGCGTTCAACCGCCCGCTACCGCAGGCGGTTCTGACTTTGCGCTCAGCTTTTCTTAGTTGGCACAACTTTCGCGGCGACTTCGCTGATGTCTTTGATTAATTTGCCGTTGATGCGGACGTTTTCCAGCTTCGTGTCTTTCAGATTCGCCGCCATAATTCCGTTTGCGACGTTTTCAAAAGTCGAATTTTTGATTTGAATTCCGTAAATCGGCGCGTTTTCAAAGCCCTGCGCGTCCATCGCGTAGCGGCTCTTGCCGCTTTTCAGATTGTCGACGACGAAATTGCGCATCACGGGCGTGAAATTGCCTTTCCTGCCTTCCTCGTAATTAAAATCAATCGTGATAATCGCGTGGTCGACCTGCCCGATAGTGATGTTTCGGAAATAGAAATTTTCGAGCCGTCCGCCGCGCGAAGCGTTGTTTTTGACGCGCAGCGCGTGGTCGAGATTCGGGCTGTCCATCCGGCAGTTTTCGCCGAAAACGTTGCGCACGCCGCCGGAAATTTCGCTGCCGATGGTGATTCCGCCGTGCCCGTCTTTCATCTGGCAGCCGCGCACGATGACGTTTTCGGTCGGCACATTTAATCGTCGCCCGTCCTCGTTTCTGCCCGATTTGATGGCGATGCAGTCGTCGCCCGTGTCGAAATAGCAGTCTTCAATCAAAACGTCTTTACAGCTTTCCGGGTCGCAGCCGTCGTTGTTCGGTCCGTGCGTCGAAATCCAGACCTTTCTGACCGTCACGTTTTCGCACAAAACCGGATGAATTTCCCACATCGGCGAATCGACGATTTTCACGCCTTCAATCAAAACGTTTTTGCATTTGTAAGGCTGTATAAACTGCGGGCGCAGGTAATGACCTTCGCCGAAAATCCGCTGTTCGACCGGAACATTTTTCTGCATCATTTCATAAAGCCTCGCGCGGTCGGGGCGCTGGCTCAAAACGTCCGGATTTCCGCCGTAACGCGGATTGCCGTGCCATTTCCAGAAAAACGCTTTGCCCTGCCCGTCGAGCGTGCCTTCGCCCGTGATGCCGATGTTTGTCTGCTCGTAAGCGTATATGAACGGCGAAAGATGCATCAATTCCATGCCTTCCCAGCGCGTGTGGACAATCGGTAGATAATCTTTCGGGTCAGTCGAAAATTTTACAATCGCGTCTTTTGAAACGTGCAGATTGACGTTCGATTTCAGATGAATCGCGCCCGTCAGAAACGTCCCCGCCGGAACGACGACGCGCCCGCCGCCTTTTCGGCTGCATTCGTCAATCGCTTTTCTGAAAGCTTCCGTCGAGAGAGTTTTGCCGTCCGCCGCAGCGCCGTATTTCGTAATCAAATAATCTTTTTTCCGAAACTTCGGCGGCTTGATGCGCGCTAAAATTTCTCTGTATTCAGTCGTCCACGCGTCGGCGGAAGCTTGTGTCGCCTGCCCGAAAGAAAGCTGCGGCAAAACGAGACCAGCGCCCGCGCCCGCTAAAAGAATCTGTAAAAATTCACGACGATTTTGCATAAATTTAATGTCAGAACCGCCTGCCGTAGCGGGCGGTTTAAGTTTAGAGTTTCAAGTTTCAGGGTTCGGATTTCAAGCTTACCGAACAAATTAGCTTGGAACTGGTAACTAAAAACCGGAAACTATCCGCGTTCAACCGCCCGCTACCGCAGGCGGTTCTGACTTTTCAGCCATTTCGGATAATCTTTATTTAAAAGCTCGTTCGGTTCTTCGACATACCACGCGTAGCCGTTGCGGCGCTCGGCTTCGATTTCCGCGACATCGTATTTGATAATCGCGTCGCGCCCGACGAAAATCGGACGCATCGTTTCGATTTGATAAAACCGCGCCCAAATCGGCGGCGCGTTTTTGTCTTTGACGACCTTGTGCTCCGCGCCTTTGGTTTCCCAGCGGATGCCTTCGATTTTGTTGGCGCGATACCATTGAACCGCCGATTCGACGGCGTCAATCGTCGCTTGATTCGGCTTTGAATCGAGCATCAAAAAGCGAACGATGCCGACGCTTTCGCCCGCCGTCAGCGAAATTGGCTCGAACTTTCTGGCGGCGGCAGGTTTTAACGTATTTTCGTCATACTGCGCCGCCCAGATTGTTTTTTTTCCGTCGATAACGACCTGCGTTTTTAAAATCAGCGACAAGGCTTTTTCGATTGCTTTTTCGGCTTTCGCGCGGCGCTGTTCATCGACAAACAGAAAATCTTCTTTCTTTTTCGCGACGTCGCGCAGAAGTTTGAGAGCGTTAATCATCGCGTTGTCGTTAAAAGTAACGCGGCGCGAATAATCGTTTTTCAAAGGAAAAAACTGCGGAAAGCCGCCGTTTTCATACTGCATCGAGAGCAAAAAATCCAAGCCTTTCAGAAAAGCCGTCTTGTGCGCTTCGATGTTTTTCGCCGTGACGACTTTGGCGAGATAACGCAATTGCGTTGTCGTCGCGCCGTTGTCGATGGTCGTCTCAAGCGAAGATTTTTCCTTTAATAATTTTTCGCGCTCACTTTGCGTCAGCATCGCCGCCATATCGACGTTTTTTTCCCAGCCGCCGTTTTCGCGCTGATACAGAATGACCTGATTGGCGATGCGCGTCGCTTCGTCAACCGCATACCAGAGCGGCTTTTGGTCTAAAACCCGGTTCCACGAAACGAGCTTGTAGTCGGGCGCGTTTTTTTGCTGCCATTCGTCATCTGCTTTTTTCGGATTCCAACCGTCCGCGCCCTTGAGAAAGTTTTCCGCGCGGAAAATTTTTGCCTCATCTTTTGATAATTGATGCGCCCATTTGACGCGGGTTTCCTTTCCGGCGCCCGCGCCTTTTGAATTAAATTCGGCGAAATACGCGGTTTTTTCGCGTTCCGGCAGCCAGTGGTGCCAGCCTTCGGGACGAATGTGCGCGCCCATTTCCGTGTCGAGAAAAACGGTTCTCCCGTAATCGCGCCACGGGCGCGCGAGATACACGCCTTCTTTCGTATTTTCGCCGGTTAATTTTGAATCGATAAAAACGAAACCGCTCGCTTCGTCGGCGGCAAAGCGCATCGGCGCGGCGATGTAACCGTCGCCTTTGGAATGAATTACGCAATTTTCAAAAACTGCCGCCGCCTGACCGAAAATAAAATCGACGTGTCCTTCGATATAGCAGTTTTCGTAATACTGCCGCCCGTTTTTCGCGTAGAGCGTGTCCTGCCAGCCGAGAAAGCGGCAGTTTTTAAAAACGGCGCGGTCGGCTTCCGTTAGAACGGCGACGGCTTGCGAGCCTGTCCCGAAAGAGTTTTCAAACGTGACGTTTTCGGCGTAAAAATCGTGCGCGCCGACGTAAAAGCTGTAGCTCGCGCTCGTTGAGCCGGCGTCCTTGTTGGCTAAATTAAAAGTTAATCTGGTGGTTTCGGCTTTTTCGCCGACGAAGGAAATGTAAGGCTTGCTCGCGGGAATTCGGATTTGCTCTTTGTAAACGCCCGGCTTGATGAAAATGACGAAACGCGTTTTGTTGTTTTCGGGAACTTTATTAATGGCTTCCTGCACGGATTTAACGTCGCCCGCGCCGTCAGCCGCGACGATTAAATCAAACGATTTGGGATTTCGGATTTGGGGTTTCGGATTTTGTTTCGCGGGCTGCGCCTGAGCCAACGTCAAAGCGAATATTAAAACCGCAAAAACAAAGGCGGAAGCCCGCGCGAAAGGCGTGTCGCGCTTCGCTGAATCCAATAATAAAACCTGCCCGACCAGTTTCATTTTATCCCTTGTAAAGACAACATAAGCCCTTCGAGGTTTGACGCCGCAAAGGGCTTTTGTGCCGGTTAACTAAAAGACCTTCTTTAAATATAAAACTTAGAAGGTGAATCTGCCGCCGATTTGGATGTCGCGCGGAAGATTTCGTTGCCCGCCGACCAGACCGAAGGCGGCGTTGTTCGAAGCGAGCTGGATTCCGTCGCCGAGATAAACCCAGTTGCGGACGTTAATCGCTTCGAAGCGCACCTGCAATTTCATTCCCTCGCGGATGGCGAAATTTTTCGTCAAGCCGACGTCGAATTTCTGAAACGGCTGGTTGCGGAAATTGTTCATCGTATACGGAATATAGCGCAGAGTGTTCTGGCTGCTGACCGTATAATTGTTGCCGAAACCGGGAACGACGTTGTTTGCCAGGCGGAAGCGCGTCGTGTCAAACGCCGGAATGTCGATGCCGTAGCGATTGCCGCTGCCGTCTTTTTCGCCGAGGCGATTAACCAATTGCCTGATGTCGCCGTCGTAAAAAACGTTCGGCAGCACGAGCGGCTCGCCCGATTGCCATTCGTAGACGGCGTTAAACTGCCAGCCGCCGAAGATGGCGTCAGCGAATCTGTTCATACCGTTGAAATACTGGCGCCCGCGTCCGAACGGAAGCTCGTAGATGCCCGAAAACGTAAAGCGATGCGGGCGGCTGAAGGTTGAAAGCATATCGGTCAACTGTTCGTCCTGCGGATTCAGGCGGCGCGTTTTCTCGCGCTCGCGCGCATAGGTGTAAGAACCGTTAAACGAAAATCCGCGGCTCAGGCGTTTGGTCGCCTGCAATTGCAGCGAGCGATAATCGTTGCTGCCGTTGTATTCGGTGACAATCAAATCCTGAAACTGCGGAAACGCGGTCAAAAGAAAACGGCGCTGAATCGTGTTCGCGTTTAAGGTCGCGTTCTGCGGCACCAAGCCGCGAAACGGATTCGGCACGGTCGCGTTCAGAAACGTCTGCGTCGCCGCAATCGCCGCCGTCACTGCCGCCGGGTCGGTGACGCCGCTCAAATCGTTCAGGTATTGACGCGGAACGAAATTCAACTGGCGCAGAACCGGCAAATCCGAGCCGCGCGAGTAGACGAAAGTCGCTTCGAAGCCGAGGTCGAACGGCAATTCGCGCTGGATGCCGAAGACGAATCTCGTGTAGTTCGCGTTTTTGCGGTCGTAGGTGTAAACGGTCGTCGCCGTCGGTCCGGTCGCGTTGGTCGTGCCCAGCGTCGTGCCGACCGAAGTATTTAAACCGAGGCTCGAACCGACCGCCGCGTTCAGACCGTTCGGAAACGGGTTGTTGATGTTTGCCAGAAAGGTCAAGCCGTTATTGGTTGACGGCGTAAAGGTCGTGTTCGCGGTAAAGCCCGCCTGGTTAATCGGCTGAATCTGAAACGGCGCGGTAAAAATTCCGAAGCCGGCGCGAACCACGGTTTTATCATTCAGCGCGTAGGAAAAACCGACGCGCGGCTGGAAATTATTTTTGTCGGTCGCCTGATTGACCTGGCTGCTGTTTTCGGCAAAGCGCAAGCCGCCAGCCAGATTTTGAAACGTCGCGACGGGAACGCTCGCCGGAGCATTGGCATTGAAATTCGTCAGCGCTCCGGTGCGCAGAGGGCTCGGCGCGGTCGTGTCAAAGCCGGTCACAAAACGACCTTCGGCTTCGCGCAAGCCCGATTCCAATTCGTAACGCAGACCGAGATTCAAAGTTAAATTCTGGCTGAGACGCCAGTCGTCCTGCACGAAAAAGCCGTGATAATTCATACTCACGTCGTAGGAAGCCGCCTGTTCGATAAAGCTGTTCGCGTTCGCCGTCGGGATGCCTAAAAGAAACGAAGCCAAATCGCGCCCGACCGCGTTGACCAGCGTGGCGTTCGAGTTCGAAGCCGGAGCGGTATAAGCGCCGGTGAACAGAAAGCGTCCGGCGTTGTAACCGTTCGTCGTGCGTTTTTCCAGCAGTTTACGATAATCGTAACCGTATTTCAGCGTGTGATTGCCGAAAATCTGCGTCAGCGTCGGCTGAAACGAATACAATCTGAAGTTTCTGAGCAAGCCCTGATTAAAGTCCGCGCGCTCGGAGCCGAGCGTGTCATAGTTCGTAAAATCAAAACGCGGAAAAACGGTTGATTGGCTGATATTGGCGATTCCGCCGAAGCCCAAATCGGCGGCGGAACGCGGGTTTGCCGGAGTGCGTTCCTGCACGAAATCATTCATGCTGGAGCGAATATCGAGCACGATATTCGACGAAAGCGTCGCCGTGTAGTCGATGTTTCCGCCTTTGTTCGTGCGGATTTCAAAGCCCTGCGTGATGGAATCCGGCTCGCCGATAAAATTGTACCGGTCTTCGTTGCTCTTGCTGTAGAAAATTTTACCGAAGATGCGATGATTGGCGCTGATATTATGGTCGATGCGGGTCAGATACGAATCATACGGGCGCGAGAGACTCTGATTGGAAAAATAATTTTCGGAGACGCCCGGCAGATTCGGCACCGGATAAAGATTCAGAAAAGCGACCGCCGCCGGATTCAGGCGATTCGCCGGAATAATATTTCCGGCAAAAGCCGTGCGGCAGACGACGTTTGCGGCGCAGCCGTTATTGCCGTTACCGAGAAACGCGGTCGCCGGGTCATAAATCAGCGTTCCCGGAAGCAGCTCGGAAAAATCTCCGGTTCTCATCTTGACGGTCGGCACGGTAAAAGTTTCCGGCTCGGCGCGCTCGTCGAGCTGCTTTTCGTAGGAGAACATAAAAAACGTGCGGTCGCGCCCGTTGTAAAGCCAGGGCAGATAAACCGGACCGTTGACCTGCCCGCCGTAACGATAATATTGACGCGGCGGGCGCTCGGAACCGACGCGGTTGGCGAAAAAGTTGTTGGCGGTCAGCGCTTCGGGACGGTTGAAATAATACAGCGAGCCGTGCAGTTTGTTGGTTCCGCTTTTGACCGCGACGTTGACGGTCGAACCGGCGGTGAAACCGTTCTGCGCGTCGAAGGCGTTGGTCTGAATCTTAAACTGCGTCAGCGAGTCGGCGGGCGGAGTGTAGGCGACGCCGCCGTCAAAGGTCAGATTCGGCGAGCCGTCCAGTGTAATTTGGTTGCCGCTCGCGCCGTTGGTGCGAATGGCGGAGAGATTGCCGTTTGCCGTCGGTCCGGTAAACATCGGGTTTCCCGTGTAAGAAACGCCGGGCGCCTGCGTCGCCAGATTGTAAGCCGCGCCTTCCGACAGAGGCAGCTCTTCGATTTGCCTCTGCGTGATGACGGTTCCGGTCGTGACCGAGCCTCTTTCGACCAGCTCCGTGTCGGCGACAATATCGACCTCCGCCGTCTGACCGATTTCCAGCTGGACGTCAATCGTCAGACGGTCGTCGACGTTGACGTTGACGTTTTCACGAACCGACGTTTTAAAACCGGCGGCGGTAATCGAAACCGAATATTTGCCGGGCAGCAAAAACGGGACTGTGTAGGAGCCTTCGTCGTTTGCCGTGACATTGTTAATGATGTTTGTTTCAAGATTTTTGACGGCGACGGTCGCGCCCGGCACGACCGCGCCCTGCGGGTCGGTGACGGTGCCG
>DASVWG010000398.1:0-4421 GCA_036389695.1 Pyrinomonadaceae bacterium | reverse complement strand
TTCGGATAAATTTCCCTGACGTTGAAAACGCCGTTTCCGAAACCAATCTGTTTATCATAGGAAACGCCCGGCGCGCGGACGTAATTGCGGTCATAGATGAACTGTTTGTAATACGCCGGAAAATTCGTCTTTATCGGGTCGCCCGAACCGTCATAAGCGCCCCAGACGCGAACCTGGCGAAGCTGAAAAAGACCCGGAACCTGCGCCTTCTTAAAAATTAAATCCGATTTTTCCAGATAGCCGTAAGGCGCGAAACGCAAGCCTTTCGCCGGATGGACGAAGCTTGCGACCGTTTTCAAATCTTTGTTTTTCAGCGCGGCGACGATTTTATTTGCCGTCGTCAGCAATTGTTTTTTCTGTGCTTGCGCGTTGACCGAAGCGCATAAAATTAATGACAAAAGCGACCATAAAATTTTCCTTTTCATACAATTTCTCCTGATTCAAAGCGAAAAAAATTTCACCTTTCCGGAACGCTTTCGCTTAAAGCTTTTTGCGCTTCGCCGACCAGATACAGCGAGCCGGTCACGCAGATTAAATTATCCGGCGCGACTTCGGCGGCGATTTTCAGCGCTTCCGTCACGCTCTGCGTTTGAAAAACTTTTCTCCGCTCGAAATTAAAGGGCAGAAATTTTATTAACTCGCCGGTTTCCAGCGAACGCGGATTATCGGCTCTGGTCAAAATCAAATACGCCGCGCGCGGAAAAAGGATTTCGGCGATTTCCGACAAATCCTTGTCGCGCATCGCGCCGAAAATCAAGGTTACCGGCTGCTCGATAAATTCGTCGAAATATTCGCCTAAGGCTTTTGCGCCCGACGCATTGTGCGCGCCGTCAAACAAAATTCCCTTGTAAAATTCGAGCCTGCCTTTATGCTTCGCCGCCCGCAAGCCTTGGACGATGTCGGCAGTCGAGATTTTAAAATCGTCCTGTAAAGCTTCGGCTAAAAGAACGGCGACGCGGGCGTTTTCGATTTGATGTTTGCCGCGCAGGCTCAAACGAACGTTTTTATATTCGGCTTTTTCAGTTTGGAAAGTCACCGTATATAAGCCATTTTCCGCGCCTTTTCCGCGCTCGATAATTTGAAATTCGAAATCTGAAATTTTCGGCTCGACGTTAAATTTTTCGCAGGCTTCGAGAATAACTTTCGCGGCTTCGTCCTTTTGCTCCGCCATTATAACTTTTGTATCTTCCCGGATTATCGCCGCTTTTTCCGCCGCGATTTCCGCCAAAGTGTTTCCCAAAATTTTCTGGTGGTCGTAATCAATCTGCGTAATCGCCGCGATTTCGGCGCGCGTCGCCGTGACCGAATCGAAACGCCCGCCCAAGCCAGTCTCCAGAATCGCCAAATCGATTTTCGCTTCCGCCAGAGCCGAAATCGCAATCGCCGTCACCTGCTCGAAAAAGGTCGGAACGGTTTCGAGCTCGCCTTTTTTAACCAGTTCTTCGGAGATTTCTCTGACGCGCGTCGCGTGGCGGGCGAAATCTTTTTCGCCGATTTCCGCGCCGTTAATTCTGATTCTCTCGGTGATGGAAATCAGGTGCGGCGAAGTCATCAAGCCGGTTTTGATTCCCGCCCGCAGGCAGATTGCTTCTAAAAAAGCGCACGTCGAGCCTTTGCCGTTGGTTCCGGCAATCTGGATTTTCAGAAAATTATTTTGCGGATTTCCGAGCGCGGCAAGCAGTTTTTCGGTCGAAGCGAGACCGAGCTTCATTGCCAGAACTTCGTTTCCGAGCGCGAGAAGATAGGTTAAGGATTCGGCAAAATTCACTTTTCAATCAGGCGTCGGTGATAATTGATTTGTCCGAGATGATAATTAAAATGCGTCAAAAGATGAAGCAGCATAAAATCGGTTTTCACCGCTTTATCGTGCTTTTCGACGGGAAAGTCTTCTTCAAATTTTTCGGCGGGTAATTCATTTAAAGTTTCCGCGATGACCGTTTTTGTTTTTTCGATGCTCGCCAGCAAATCGTTTCGCGAAACGCCTTTGGAGCTAAATTCGATTGGTCTGTTTCTGACGTAACCGTTTTCGCCGAGAGTCGCGCCGACGAAATGATTCAGATTTCCCAACAGATGCAGGCACAGGTTTCCGGCTGAATTGCTGATGTCACCGCGCGTTTCCCACAACTTGTTTTCGTCCGTGTAGGAATTGATTTCGTCGGCTAATTTACCCAAATCTCTTTCGAAAATTTCGAGCAAAGCTTCTTTTAACATATCGATAAAGAATTTTTTATCTTAAAAAATATTTACGATTTACGATTTACGGTTTACTCGGCGGCGCGGGCGATGAAATCTTCTTTCGGCTTGATTTCCGCGTTCATCATAAAATTCAAAAGACGGATAATCGTCTCGCGCATTTCGCGGCGGTCGACGACCATATCGACCATTCCGTGTTCGAGCAAAAACTCGGCGCGCTGAAAGCCTTTCGGCAGTTTCTGGCGAATCGTCTGCTCGATAACGCGCGGTCCGGCAAATCCGATTAACGCTTTCGGCTCGGCGATGATAATGTCGCCGAGCATCGCAAAGCTGGCGGTCACGCCGCCGGTCGTCGGGTCGGTCAAAACGGAAATAAACGGCAGCTGCGCGTCGTGCAGCCGGGAAAGCGCGGCGGAGATTTTCGCCATCTGCATCAGAGATAAAGTTCCTTCCTGCATTCGCGCGCCGCCCGAAGCCGAAAAGATGATGACCGCGCCGCGCGTTTTTATCGCGCGTTCAATCAGGCGCGTGATTTTTTCGCCGACCGCCGAGCCCATCGAGCCGCCGATAAAGCTCATATCCATCGCGCCCGCGTAAACCGTGTGACCGCCGACCGTGCCTTTGCCCGAAACTATTGCTTCCGGCAGTCCGGACGCGGCTTTCGCCGCTTCGATGCGGTCTTTATACGGCTTGGTATCGACAAATTCGAGCGGGTCGGTCGAAGTGACGTCCTCGTCCAGCTTTTCATAACGCCCGTTGTCGAAAAGCCTGGCGAGGCGCTCGCGCGCGCCGAAACGAAAATGATAACCGCATTCCTTGCAAACCTGCTGCGCTTCTTCCAGCTCGCCCTTATAGAGCGGCGTTTCGCATTCGAGGCATTTGACAAAAATGCCTTCGGTTTTCACCTTGCGGTCTTCATCGGCGGGCTGCTCTTCTAATTTTGGTTTGTTTCGACTAAACCAGGTCATAATAAATTAATGCAAAATTCAAAATGCCGGACGCAAAATGAATAAGACTATTTTATTTTAAATTTTGCATTGCACAAGGTTATCACACGCCGAAAGTTTCCAAAAAGCCGGAAACGGCTTTATGACGGATTTATAATTGTCGCGCCCGCGTTTTTTGTGTTACATTCAGCCAGGTTCTCAAAATTCCAAGGCGAGGCTCTACGCTTATGAAAAAATTTGTATTTTTATTCACTTTACTTCTCTCGGTTTTTTCTTCCGACGCTTTTTCCGCCGTGAAAACGTGGGACGGCGGCGGCGCGGACGCTAACTGGCAAACGGCGGCAAACTGGGTCGGCGACACAGCGCCCGCCGCCAACGACGACCTTGTTTTTCCGGCGACGGCGGCGCAGTTTGCGACCAACAACAACTTCTTTTTCTTCACCGCTTTCAACTCGATAACTTTTGAAGGCGGAGCGTATACGGTCGGCGGAAATCCGCTGACTTTGCGCGGACTGAATGCAGCGAGCGGAACGCAGGCGATAAACACGGCGATCACCGTCAGCGGCGCGCAGACTTTTACTGCCGGGCAGACGGCGGTCTTAACGATTGCGATTTTGAACGTCGGCGGCAATCCGCTGACGCTGGACGGCGCGGGCAGCTTCGGCATCGGGCTGCTTTCCGGTTCCGGCGCGATTACGAAAAACGGCATCGGCGCGTCTTTGATTGCCGGCGCGAGCGGCTACAGCGGCGCTTTGAATATCAACGACGGAATTCTGGTCGTCGACGCGAATCTGCCGAACAGCGTCGTGACGATTAATTCCAGCTCAACCGGCGGCACGTTCGGATTGAGCGGTCTCGGCGGCACCGGAACGGTCGGCGCGACGACCGTGACCAACGGCGGTATCAGCGCGGGAACTTTGAGCGCGCCGACGGGAATTTTAAACATCAACGGCAATTTGAATTTTTCTCCGAACGGAAATTTTGTCGCGAAAATCGGCGGCACGACGCCCGGCGCAAACGGTCACGACCAGTTGAACGTGACGGGAACGGTGACATTAAATAACGCGCGGCTCGCGCCTCTGCCGTGGAACAATTTTCGTCCGGCAATCGGCGATTCGTTCGTGATTTTGCGCAACGACGGGACAGACGCGATAAACGGCAGCTTTCTGAACGCACCGGAAGGCGCGGTTTTCGGCGGCGCTTTGAACACGGCTTTTCGCATCACATATCACGGCGGCGACGGCAACGATATTGCGATTACGCGAATCAACAAAGCCCAGT
>DASVWG010000397.1:0-4568 GCA_036389695.1 Pyrinomonadaceae bacterium | reverse complement strand
AAATATCGTTCAATGACTTAGCCATATTGTATAAATTTACCCGTTTGAAAAACATTTATCAGTGCGTTAACGCGCATATAAAAATATTTCTGCCTACAAGCCTAAACGGCAGCAAAACGGCTGTCCGCGCGCTCTCACGCTGATAAAATTTCCTGACGACTGTGCGCTGACGCACATAAACGGGTCTGATTGTGATAATCTTTCTAAAAAGGATTCAAGACCGGAAGGATTTTACTTTCCCGAAGGAGGAAAGATTATGACCGTCACCAAACATACTAACAGTGCGCTGATGAATCATTTGCTCGCCGCGCTGCCCGCCGATGAATTCGCGCGCCTCGAGCCTGATTTAGAGCCGGTTTCGCTGTCTTTGGGCGAGGTTCTTTACGAATCGGGCGACAAGCTGACGCATATCTATTTTCCGACGACGGCGATTATCTCTCTGCTTTATATTATGGAAAACGGCGCGACCGCCGAAATCGGCATCGCGGGCAACGACGGCTTAATCGGGATTGCGCTTTTTATGGGCGGCGAAACGACGTCGAGCCGCGCGATAGTGCAGAGTGCGGGCGACGCCGTCAGAATGAAAGCCACGGCTTTGAAAAAAGCGTTTGCTCTGGGCGGCGTGTTTCAAAATATTCTGCTGCGCTATACGCAGTCTTTGATGACGCAGATTTCGCAAACCGCCGTCTGCAACCGCCTGCATTCGGTCGAACAACAGCTTTGCCGCTGGCTGCTCATCAACCACGACCAGCTGCAAACAGACAGGCTGGTGATGACGCACGACCTCATCGCCAATATGCTCGGCGTCCGCCGCGAAGGCGTCTCGATAGCCGCCGGAAATCTGCAAAAAAAAGGATTGATTAAATACGTGCGCGGCACGATTACCATGCTCGACCGCGCCGGGCTGGAAGCCGCCGTCTGCGAGTGTTACAAGGTCGTCAAAGACGAATACAATCGGCTGCTCGGCGAATACGTCTCAAAAAATCGTTAATCGGGCGATAAAACGCCGTCAAAATAAAGAAAGTCTTTTCGTTCGTGCGCCAGCGCGCAGACGTGATTTATGGTTATCTGTTATGCTGTAAAGGTAGATGTTATTTTACAACTCACCATTCGACATCGGAATTCGTCTGAATAACTTTTTCTTGTGCCGTCTGTTGTTTTCGCACAACACGACTGAAAAAGGAGATTTTCGATGTTCAACAAAGCCAGAAATCCCAAACAATCCATTGCCAATCGCTTACTCGCCGCTTTACCGACCGCGGAATACGAGCGCTTGTTTCCCAAACTAAAACAAATTACTTTGAATTACGGCGAGAATATCTATGAACGGGGCGAGATTATCCGCCACGTTTATTTTCCCGACAGCGGAATTATCTCTCTGCTCGCCGCCGTCGAAGAGAGCGCGTTGCTGGAGGTCGGAATCATCGGCAACGAGGGAATGGTCGGGCTTGCCGTTTTTCTCGGCGTGAAGAAATCGAACAATCGCGCCGTCGTGCAGGGCGAAGGCTTGGCGATGAAAATGAAGGCGGAAGATTTTCTGGCGGAATGCAAAAACGGCGAGGCGCTGCCTCGTCTTCTGCATCGCTACACGCATTCTTTATTGACGCAGGTTTCGCAATCGGCGGTTTGCTATCGTTTTCATTCGATTGAGGCTCGGCTCGCCCGCTGGCTTTTAATGACCTCCGACCGGATGCGGACAAACGAGTTTCGGCTGACGCAGGAATTTTTATCCAATATGCTCGGCGTGCGGCGCGAGGCGGTCAACAAATCGGCGGTAACTCTCCAGCAGCAGCAGGTGATTAGCTACAGTCGCGGCAATGTCTCAATCATTAACCGGGCGGAGCTGGAAAAGACATCCTGCCCGTGTTACGGGATTATCAAAAATGAAGAGAAAAGCTTTCCGGTGAGGAAAAATTAAAGGCAAAATTATCTTCATTCGTCTCTCAAATTAAACGTCGGGTTCTTCGACAAATCTGAAAGCGATTAAGCCTTCTTTAACTTCCTTAACCGCGACAATCGTATTTTTATTTTTCGGAGAATCGCCAATCAGTCGCGAATGCGCGCCCTGATTCAATTGCCGGTGTCGGAGACCTGCCATATTGATTCCCATAAAAACCGAATCCGTCCGGTGCAGTTCTGCGGGATTTTCAATCTTCACTAATTCAAGCTCTTTAGTAATCGTTTTATTTGTCTTTTTCATATAATAAACATCCTTTACCCGGTAGTTTAAAACGGCGGTTTAGCCCGTTCGAGTCAAACGGTCGCGGGTTTCTCGTTTAAATCGGCTTTTACACCGCCTGCGCGGTTTGAGCCAGAACCAAAACCGTATCAATCGCGTGAATAACGCCGTTCATCGCTTCGATATTTCGTACCTGTAATCTCGCGCCGTTGATTTTGATGTCGTTGAAGGTATTGATTTTTACTTCCTGTCCCTGGACGGTTTTGGCGGTCATCAGCTTTTGAATATCAGCCGCCATTAATTTGCCCGGAATGATGTGATATTCGACCAGATTTCCCAGAGTTTCCTTGTTTTCAGGCTTCAACAGATTGGTCAGCGTTTCCGGCGGTAATTTATTAAAGGCGGCATCGGTCGGCGCGAGAATCGTAAAGGGACCTTTGCTTTTTAAGATATTAGCTAAGCCCGACACGCCGATTACTCTGGTGAGGATTGAAAATTCCGCGTGTCTTAAGATGGTTTCGACTAGATTTAATTTATCAAACATAATATTTCCTAAAGCTGACGATAGAGCTTTGTCTTCATCGACTAAAATGAAATTCAAGCCCGCGGTCGGCTTCTAAATCGGTTATTGAGCTGTGTTTGGATGCAGTAGCTCTGGCGGATTCCAGATAAGCTGAGAAAGGAGCAAGCTAGACTCGGTTCATCAACCACAGTGCGCTCTTTACGGGCGGATGTCAAGAAAGGTCGGCGAAAGCCGATTTCAGTCTCGCCCGGTGATTTTGACAGATTGGTAAGATTGTAGCTTCAGCCGTCACTATCTGTTCGAGCTTGCCGTTTTTATAAGATAAACCCGCCGGAATCGTGACGACGGTCGAGCTGGAAAATTTGCACTGCGTCCGCTCGCCGTTTATCAAAAATTTACAGCCGCACTGGCTTCGATTCGCCGTTTCTTCAAATACTAATTCCATAAAATTTTCGCCGTCTGATATTTAAAAATTGTTCCCGTGCAAAAGAAAATGCCTCCGACTAAAAATCAGCCGGAAGCAATTTCCGAATTTAAGATTGTCGCCTGGACATAAGTTTTACCAACGTTTGGTTTGACCGCCGCCGTAATTGTTGCGGTTGCCGCCGTTGGAGCTGCCGCCGCTGCGATTTTCGCGCGGTTTGGCTTCGTTGACAATCATTTCACGACCGTCGATTTCTTTGGCGTTGAGAATCGAAATCGCGCTTTCGCCTTCTTCCTGGCTCGACATTTCGATAAACGCAAAGCCGCGCGAGCGACCCGTTTCGCGGTCTTCGATAAGATTCGTCGATTCGACCGTGCCGACTTCGCCGAACATTTTTTCCAAATCCTGCGCCGAAGTATTGAACGACAGATTTCCTACATAAAGTTTCATTGACATAAAAATATTTAACCTTTCCCTGTTTGGGATAAAAAAGAAGTGTCGAATCGAGATGGCTTCTGAAGAAACGGTTGTCTAAGAAGAGTCGGTTTCGGATGCTCCGCAAAGAGCGACTTCTGTAATTGTGTTCCTGCCTGCTCCCGAACTTCCGAAACGCCGTTAAATAAAACTCTTTTTGTCGGGCGCATCACCGTCGATGCGCGAGAGAAGGATTGATATAACTATGATGCACTACTTTGGAGTTATACTGCAAAGTAATTTTTCAATCAGCAAAAAATAAGCTGGCTTAATAATTTGAAACCGCTACGCCAGACGACTCACGTGAAGCGCTTTAGCCGCCGGTATGTCGAAATTTTCGACGGCTATCGTTTCATTTTCATAGACGTCAAAGACCGTCAAAAGTTTGGTCAGCGTCATTAATTGATGAACGCCCGGCGAGAGATGAAGAAGCTTCATTTCTCCGCCGGTTCTTTTAAAAGCGGCGTAACCGCTGACCAGCTCGCCGAGCCCGCTCGAATCTATAAAAGAAACCTTTTCCAGATTCAGTAAAACTTTTTTTTCACCCTTTTCTATTAAAGAGCGGAGCGCCTTGTGCAGTTCGTTGCAGCCTTCTCCGAGTTTTATTTTCCCGTCTAAATCTAAAATGATGAGGTTGTCGCTGTGTCGTTCGGTAATATTCAGATTCGTCATAAAATTTCCTTTGCTTTACGCATAAAGCCGGGCGCTTTTAAATTGATTGCCGGCAGCGCCCGCGCCGGATAAATATATTTAGCCCGCCTGCTTGTTCACCTGTTGACGTCTCGGAATCGCAGACATAACCGGTCTGGCGGTGAGGATTATATGATTCAATTTAAGCCGCCCGTTGTCTCGCGTCTTATCTTCTCGCTGATGCACTTCGTAATCGACGTCCAGCTCGTAACCGTTGGTCGAAAGCTTTTTACAGACGTCTTCGGGCAGATGAAATAAAAAAGCATCGGCGTAGCGTC
>DASVWG010000396.1:0-2806 GCA_036389695.1 Pyrinomonadaceae bacterium | reverse complement strand
AACGCTGAAGAAAATTTTGCAGGCAGGCAAAATTTTCTGCTTTCCAAAAATTGAGGCTGCCCGAAAAATATAAATTACGATTCAAAAAGTTGGAGATTAAAAAAATGAAAAAACAATATTTAGTACGCAATATTCTGATGTTTATAGTCCTTGCCGGCGGAATTTTTGCCTTCGGCGCGGTAAATAAAGCTTCCGCTCAGGATTCAGGCGGTTTACTGGGTTCAGGCGGTCGCACCGGCGGTTTAGTGGGTTCGGGCGGTGGCGCCGCCGCCGGGAGTGACGGATTAATGGGTTCGGGCGGTCGCGCAGATGTCAGTTTAGCGACCGATTTCGAGATGCAGACTTTTGCTTTGGTTTTCAAAATAATTTCGGATTCCGTTTTCTAAATTACACGATGACCGAGCAGCACGCGGAGCGGACACTTAGCTTAGCGGCTAAATGTCTGCTCGTTTTCGTGAAGACAAAAGAGGCTCTCCCGGAAAATCCGACCTGCGCCCGTGAAAGCCGTTTTTTTGTTTTTTAGCGCGAAAACGCGAAGTGATTCGAGGGAACAAAAGTCCGCCCGGACGTTGAAAAACGTCACCTTTAACAAATCTTTGCCTGGGAATCCGGAGATTATGTGTTTTAAGGAAGATAGATTTGATGGCGGTTACCGGAAATTTTTCAGTCAACCGAAGTTTAATATGAGAGATACAGCAATGAAAACCCTGAAAATAATTTTTGCCCTGATAGTTCTCGCAGCTGCCGCAGCCGCGCAGGACGGCAAGCTTCCAGTGATTAAATCAAACAGCCGAATCGTTAGCATCAGAGACGGTGAAAAGATGAAGCCTGACAGCTGGACTTTAACCCCGGAGGTCAAGCCTGATGTTTACGAAGCACAATTGATTGACGGCAAGGCTCACAAAGTCGAGTTCATAACCGATGTCGAGTCAATCAGTTTCATTGTTGAGGAAGGTAAGAAGTATGATTTTATTATTCGATACGGCAATGAGCTGTGTCATACACAAATCGTCGGTGTAAAATTCGTCGCTCCTGCCGTTTTCGACAAAAAATATCAAGCAGAGCACAGAGGCAAAATATTTATTGAGATTCCCGAAGTTTACGAGCTGGTAAATGTCGCCATAGCTATGACCGAAATCGGACGCAATGATAAAAATCTGATTTACCAGAAGTCTGATTATTATAAAAACGTCCGGCTGTGGTTCGATAAATACCGGAATCATCCTTTGCTTGCGGCTTTGGACGCCGAGATGAAAAAAAATATCGGCAACTATTTTAATTTGAAAATGGATGCTTACTCGTTCGAATTCGGTAAAGGCGGCAAAATCGTCCGGAGCAGAGTTTACGACCGCACGGCGTGGGGGCTTTCAAACAGTTTGCGACCTTTTTTGCCGCAATTGCAATCGTTTGCCGATGAAACCGATTTCCGTAAATTTTACAAGCAAAACAAAAAAACTTACGACGAGCAAATCGCTTTTTACCGCGACACGGCAAACATTGCCGAGATGAAAAGATGGCTGGATAAAAACTTTCCGACCTCGAACAATTACAACGCTTACAAGATAATTTTCTCGCCGCTGGTCGCCTATAACCAATCAGCCAACTGGTTTGAAAACAACGGCTTTAAAGAGCTGCACGCGCAGGTCAACTTTCCTTACGAAGAGGATTTCAAGCGTTATTCGCAGGGAAACAGCCTTTCAAAAATGGCTGAAACGGTTCTGCGCGGCAACATCGTTTTCACCGAAATAAATCACGGCTACATCAATCCGGAGGCTGATAAATATGCCGGTAGAATAATGAAAGCTATCAGCCGCCGCGATTATTGGGTGGATAAAAGCAAAGGTTCCGGTTATTACGGCGGCATCGCAGCTTTCAATGAATATATGAATTGGGGGCTGGTTAATCTGCGCATAGTTGATTACGTGCCGCCCGCCGAGCAGGACAAGCTGATCGCTTCGGTTGAAGAGATGATGACCAAAAGAAGAGGCTTTCCGCAGTTTGCCGAATTCGACAAATTTCTGGTGAATTTATACCGCAGCCGCCGGTCGAATCAGACCGTTGCTGATTTATACCCGCAGATTATCGAGTGGTTCGAGAAAAACAATCAATCATAATGGCGACGTTGTTTAGAAAGATAAAGTTATGAAGACTTGCCTGTTATTTTATATTTTATTGTCCCTATTCTCTTAACAAAGACGGCAGTTTTTGCTCAAACCGGCAGGCAAAGCGCCGAGCGGATGGTTGAGGCTATTCGATTTGAAAACAAAAGAGCGGAAAATTTCAAGTAAACACTTTCAGGTAATAGTTCCATTAACTAAAAGTGTTTGCTTGGCGAACGGCAGTGCTTGTATAATCATACTTGAATTAATCGGAAGTTATTAAAATAAGTCATTTACAATTCCGCTTCATAATAAATCTTCCAAATCCGGCGCTCTTGTTTGAGTTAACATTCAACAACCCGCCTGCTGTTAGAAAGGGCAGAAATTTAGTTAGCAAATTAGCTTGAAAAACCGTTTCGCCCAAGATAGCCTCGCGGCGCGTCTTGCCGCCCGGAGAATTTGAAAGCTGCTCGTATCGGTAAATTTTCGGCGAGCTTTGCGTCAGGAGAACCGCATAAGTATCTGCGAGCATTGGGCGTTAATCAATTTTTGTGAAGTTTGGGCATAGAGGAAAGCCGGTAATTCAAGGCGCTCGGTCAATTTCGCCTGTTAGGTAGTGTCTTAATTGTATGGTGCTGAAAATTTACAGCCACGTCGTTTACGGCGTGGTCAAGCAATAAAGAAGATAAAAAGGGCGTTTTAACGTC
>DASVWG010000395.1:0-10615 GCA_036389695.1 Pyrinomonadaceae bacterium | reverse complement strand
GGGCAATCGCTCTGGCGCAAAACGGAATCGACACGAACTCCGGCGGACCTTTCGGCGCGATTGTCGTGCGCGGCGGCGAAATCGTCGGCGAAGGCTGCAACCGGGTGACTTCGACCAACGACCCGACGGCGCACGCCGAAATCGTCGCCATCCGCGACGCCTGCGCGCGGCTCGGCTCTTTCCAGCTGGACGGCTGCGTGATTTACACTTCGTGCGAGCCGTGCCCGATGTGTCTGGGCGCGATTTACTGGGCGCGACCGGAAAGAGTTTTTTTCGGCTGCACGCGCGAAGACGCCGCCCGCATCGGCTTTGACGACCAGTTTATCTACGAGGAAATCGAAAAAAACCACGAGCACCGGCAAATGAAGCTCGCCAATTTCCTGCGCGGCGAAGCCCTCGTCGTCTTTCAAAACTGGGAAAACAAAGCGGATAAAACGGAATATTAAATGAAAACGGTCTTCGGTCTTTGGTCTTCGGTCTTCGCAAGAGAATATTGTTCAAGGTTGAGCAAAGAAAAATCGAAGACCGAAAACCGAAGACCGAAGACCGACTTTTTAAATGAGTTCTTTTTTCAACAATTATTTTTTCATCATTCTCGCCATTCTTGCCGGAATGATGATGCCGACGCAGGCGGCGATTAACAACAAGCTGGCGGACGCGGTTCAAAGTCCGATTTTATCGGCTTTTATTTCATTTGTGGTCGGCACAACCGCTTTGTTTTTGTATGCTCTGGCAACGGGCGTTCCGCTCTGGAATCTGGCTTCGGCGAAAAACGCGCCGCTCATCGCCTGGACGGGCGGACTGCTCGGCGCGTTTTTCGTCGCGGCGACGGTGACGGTTGTCGCCAGGCTGGAAGTAGCGCTAACATTTAGCTTAATTATCGCCGGGCAGATGCTTATCACTCTGGTCATCGACCATTTCGGTTTTCTCGGCGTGCCGGTCAAAGAAATTAATATTCCCAGACTTCTGGGCGTGACGCTGATTACCGTCGGCGTGATTTTGATTCGCCGTTTTTAGCTTTATAATAGGAAAAATTAACAGGGATGAAAGGGATAAACAGGGATAAAAGAAAAGATTAATGATTTTGTATTTATCCTCTTAATCCCCTTCATCCCTGTTAATTTTTCTTCTTAATTTTGAATGATTAAATTTATTCTCAATCACAAAACTGTCGAGACCGATTTGCCGGCGGGCACGACCGTGCTCGATTTTGTGCGTTATTACCGAAATCTAAAAGGCACGAAAATCGGCTGTCGCGAAGGTGATTGCGGCGCGTGCACGGTGCTGGTCGGCGAGCTCGCGGGCGATGCGGTCAAATATCGCTCGATGACTTCGTGCCTGATGCCACTGGCAAACGCAAATGGAAAGCACGTCGTTACGGTCGAAGGCATTAATAAACCGGACGGCGAATTGACCGGCGTGCAGCAGGCGCTGGTCGATGAAAGCGGAACGCAATGCGGCTTTTGCACCGTCGGCTTCGTGATGTCGCTGACCGGCTTCTGCATCGACGAAACGCCGAAAACCTGCGAATCGGCGGTTTCGTCAATCGACGGCAACATCTGCCGCTGCACCGGCTACAAATCAATCGAACGCGCGGCACAGCGTCTGACGAAAATTTTAAACGAGAAAAACAGCGTGTCACGCGTCGATTCGGCGATTGAAAAAGGCATCGTTCCCGAATATTTTTCCGGCATCAAAACCCGTCTGCTGGAATTAAATCAAAAAACTCAAAACTCAAAACTCAAAACTCAAAACTCTTTCTTCGTCGGCGGCGGCACGGATTTATACGTCCAGCGCCACGACGAGATGGTTTACGCTCCGGCGGAAAATCTTTTCGACAACGCGGCTCTGCGCGGAATCGAGGAAAACGGCGATTTTATCGAAATCGGCGCGTCCGTCACGGTCACTGATTTGCTCGTTTCGCCCGTGATGCTGAACATTTTTCCGAATCTTTACAAACATCTGAAGCTCGTTTCCTCGACGCCGATTCGCAATATGGCGACGCTCGCCGGAAATTTCGTCAATGCCTCGCCGATTGGCGATATGACCGCGTGGTTTCTGGGTCTGGATGCGACGATTGTTTTCAACAACAACCGCGAAATTCCCTTGCGCGAGCTTTATCTCGACTACAAAACGCTGGCGAAAACGGACGACGAGTTTATCACCAAAATCCGTTTTCGAAAAGGCTTTTCACATTTCAATTTCGAAAAAGTCAGCAAGCGCACGTTTTTAGATATTGCTTCCGTTAATACGGCTATTTCGCTCCGGTCAGAACCGCCTGCGGTAGCGGGCGGGTTAACTAAAATAGTCGAAGCACATATATCGGCAGGCGGCGTTGCGCCTATTCCTTTATATCTGAAAAAGACTTCCGAATACTTGCGCGGCAAGCAAATTTCCGAAGCCACAATTTCAGAAGCAAACGAAATTCTGCAAATGGAAATCAGCCCGATTTCCGACGTGCGCGGCGCGGCGGATTATAAACGGCTGCTTTTAAAACAATTGTTTACGGCGCATTTCGCGGAGTTATTTGATTATCAACCGGATATATAAATGCGGTTTCGAGAGAAAGTTATGGAAGAAAAAACCTTAACCGAACTTTCAAAAATCTTAGACCGGAAACTTTTTGCCAGTTTTCCCGAATGGGAAAAATACGCTGAATTTGACGATGCGGAATACGACGTAAATCAGAAAAGTCTGGGCTTGAAAATTCCTTCGCCTGCAACCGACCGGCACTTTCTTTTGATTCTGGAAAGAGGCGATTGCATCGAAGTAAGCTTCCACGACGGAAATCTGGGAATGATTGCCGAAAGACAGATGATGTGCGGACAGAATAATGATAATTTTTGTGTCGAAGCGGCAATCGAATTTCTTGAGGAAATCGTAAGTGAAAAAGTTCTTATCGCAAAAAATCATTCGTCGTGGCTATCGCGGCTAATAGAAAGTAAATCATTAAGTTTTATAAAGCCGGCTGAAATAGAAGAAAAGAAATTTGCGCGAATTTATTCGTGGCAAGGAAATTTTAACAGTTCGATTTCTTAGTTAAAAGTTGATGAAAAATGTAGATTCAAAATCGCACGTTCGGGGCGAATCGGTTTATCTGGACGACATTCCTTTGATTCAAGGGACTTTGTTCGCGTGCGTTTACGATTCGCCCGTCGCGCACGGCGTTTTGAAAAAAGTTGAAATTGAAGCAGCCGAAAAGAGCGAAGGCGTTGTAAAAATCATTCTCCCGGAAGATTTAATCGGCGAAAATCAAATCGGCGGGATTTTGCCGGACGAGCCTTTGCTGGCGGACACGGAAGTTCATTTTCAGGGAATGCCGGTGGCGATTGTGCTGGCGGAGACGGAAGAACAGGCGCGGATTGCCGCGAAAAAAATCAAGGCGGAAATCGAGCCGCACGAAGTCGTCACCGACCCGCGCGCGGCGAGCGCGAAAGGCGATTTAATCGTGCCGCCGAAACATTTTAAACTGGGCGATGCGGCGAGCGCGTTTAAAAATTGCGCGCACGTTTTTTCGGGGCGCGCCGACGTGAACGGGCAGGAGCATCTCTATATCGAAACGCAGGGCGCGTATACGATTCCGACCGAGCAGGGCGGAATGCGCGTTTATTCCTCGACGCAGGGACCGACGGCGGTGCAGCGCTGCGTTTCGCGCGTGACGGCGCTGCCGATGAATCTGGTCGAGGTCGATGTGACGCGGCTCGGCGGCGGTTTCGGCGGCAAAGAAGACCAGGCAAACGCCTGGGCGGCAATTTGCGCGGTCGGAACGCAGTTGACAAAACGTCCGGTCAAATACGCGCTGCACCGGATGGAAGATATGCGGATGACCGGAAAAAGGCATCCGTATTCGGCGGATTACAAAATCGGTCTGGACAAGGATTTGAAAATCGTCGCTTATGAAGCCGTTTTTTATCAAAACGCGGGCGCGTCAGCCGATTTGTCGCCGCCCGTTTTAGAGCGCACTTTGTTTCACTGCACGAACGCTTATTTCGTTCCGAACGTGACGGCGACCGCTTACAGCTGCCGGACGAATCTGCCGCCGAACACGGCTTTTCGCGGCTTCGGCGGACCGCAAGGGATGTTTGTCATCGAATCGGCGATTGCGCACGCGGCGGAAAAATTAGGCGTTTCCGCGGCGGAAATTCAGCGAAAAAACCTTCTCCGAAACGGCGACGAATTTCCTTACGGGCAGAAAGCCGAAAGCGAAGCCGTGACGAGCTGGGCGCAGGGCGATGCGAAATACGATTTTGCAAAATTGCAAAAAGAAACGGACGAATTTAATAAACAAAATAAATTCGTCAAAAAAGGCGTTGCAATGATGCCGATTTGCTTCGGCATCTCGTTCACGAAAACGCCGATGAATCAGGCGCGCTCGCTCGTCCACGTTTACACGGACGGCTCGGTCGCGGTTTCGACCGGCGCGGTCGAGATGGGACAGGGCGTGAACACGAAAATCGCGCAGGTCGCCTCGACGGTTTTTTCCATGCCGATTAATCGCGTCCGCGTTCACACGACGAACACCTTACGCATCGCCAACACTTCGCCGACGGCGGCTTCGGCGGCGGCTGATTTGAACGGCAAAGCGACGCAGATTGCCTGCGAAACGATTTTGAAGCGCCTGAAAGACGTGGCGAAAGATTTGGTCGAAGCGCAGAGCGCCGATGACGTGACCATCGAAAACGGTTTCGTTTTTCGCAAAGGCGAAAGCACGAATCTGGATTGGCTCGTGCTCGTCAACGAAGCGCACTTGCAGCGCGTAAGCTTAAGCGAACACGCGCATTACGCGACCGCCGGAATCAATTTCGACTGGTCAATCGCCAAAGGTCACCCGTTCGCTTATCACGTCTACGGCACGGCGATTGTCGGCGTCACGGTCGATTGCCGGCGCGGAATTTACGAGGTTGATTTCGTCAGAGCCTGTCACGATTTCGGCAGCTCGATGAACACCTCGGTCGATTACGGGCAAATCGAAGGCGGCATCGTACAGGGCATCGGCTGGATGACGATGGAAGAAGTTTTTTTCGACGAAAGCGGCAAACTGCGCTCGAACGCGCTTTCGACTTACAAAATTCCCGACGTTTATTCCGCGCCGAAACAGATTGAGATTCTGCCGCTCGAAACCGCTAGAGAAAACCTGGCGATTTTCAATTCGAAAGCCGTCGGCGAGCCGCCTTTGATGTACGGCATCGGCGCGTATTTCGCGATTCGCAACGCGGTCAAAGCGTTTAACGCGGAAAATTCGCCCGTCTTTGACGCGCCTTTTACACCGGAGAAAGTTTTGCTGAATTTGTATCGCGATGCGGCACAGAAAATGAAAGCAGGAAGGTAAAGGAAAGAGCTTACAGGGATAACAGGATAGGCAGGGATATAAAAAGATACATTTTATTTTCATCCCTGTTTATCAAGCCGCGAAGCCTACCTATCCCTGTAAATTCTTCTTTTTATGTCGTCATATTAATGAAAAAGGAATTGGAAATCTGGCAATTTGTCGCCGCGCGTTTGAAACGAAAGCAAAATGTAATGCTTCTCGTTGTCGCCGAAAGCGCCGGAAGCAGTCCGGGACGAAAAGGCTTTAAAATGGCGGTCGCGGCAGATGAAATGTGCGGCAGCATCGGCGGCGGCTTGATGGAAGTCAATCTGGTGGAGCTCGCCAGAGAGATTTCGGAAGGCAAAGGGCAAAAGGCAAAAGGCAAAAGTAAATCTGAAAATTTAAACGATTCCGAACTCCGCATTCCGCATTCCGCAATCGTCGAGCAGGTTCATCGAAAAAACTCGCCGCATTCGAGCGGAATGATTTGCTCGGGCAGGCAGACGGTTATTTTTTTCAAGCTCAAACCGCAGCATCTGGAAACCGTTCGCGAAATCGCGCGCGCTCTTAAAAAGCAGCAATCAAAAATCCTGCAAATTTCAAATTTCGAATTTCAAATCGCGGAAAATAACGAAAGCGATTTCGATTTCAGATTCGAGCGAAACGGCGAAACCGGATTTACCTTTGAAGAAAGACTCGGATTCAAAAACCGGCTTTTTATCGTCGGCGGCGGTCATTGCGCGCTGGCTTTGTCGGAGATTGTGTCGAAAATGGATTTTCACATCCAGCTTTTTGACGACCGACCTTTTTTAAACACGCTCGCCAAAAATAAATTCGTTCACGAAAAACGAATTATCGAATCCTACGAAAAAATCGACGAGTTTATTCCTTCCGGCGCAGACGTTTACGTCGTCGTGATGACGCTCGGCTACAAGTCCGACGCGGCGGTGATTCGACGTCTTTTCGATAAGGATTTTAAATATTTCGGCGTTCTCGGAAGTAAAGCAAAGATGTCGGCTTTGCTCAAAAATCTGCGCCGGGAAGGATTTCCGACGGAAAAACTTGACCGCATTCACACGCCGATTGGTCTGAAAATCAACAGCCAAACGCCTTTTGAAATCGCCGTCAGCATCGCGGCGGAGATTATTGCGGTAAAAAACGCAAAAAATTAAAACTATGGCAATCTGGCAGTTTAAACTAGAGGTAATTCCCCAAAAATCCGTCATCGAAAGATTCGGCGAAATTCCGAAAACTTTAGAAATAAATCGCGAAGGCTGGAATGATTTCTGGCAGAAAATAACAGAAAATATAAAATCCGAACCCGATTTTGAAGACGCGTTGACAATAAATTGGTGGACGGGCGTTTTTTTTGATAAACCCCAAATAATTTCTGCAATAGATAAATTGATAAGCTATTCAAAATGGGAAGATGATTCAAGTATTACCTGGAAAGGCGACGTCAATCAAAATCAAGACCACGACGCTTTTTTATGTTTTGACGAATCGGGAAATGTCGAAGAATTTCACTTTCGCACGGATTTAAGAGGCAATTTCACGGACTTTCTAACCGGGATGCTGGAAATTTGCCGGAGTCAAAATTGGTTGGTGATGGACGGTAAAGGAAATTTAGTCGAGCCGAATCCGGCACAAGTCTTTGATTTAATTCAAACGTCAAATTCGGTCAGATTTCTGACCGACCCGCAAAAATTCTTCAAAGATTTGGAAAGCGGCGAAATTAAACCCGAATAAATTGATTTGAAAATACGCGCCGAAATTGAAGTCTAAAACTTGCACGAGTGCGCGGGCTGTGACAAAATTTGTTTAATCAAAATAATTTAAGAATATTTTTTTTAAGAGAGGATTTGAATGGCAGAAACTGAAAACAGCACGGCAGCCGCCGAAGCGGTTGAAATAATCGAACCGACCGCCGCCGAAAAAGAAGCGACGGCGGCAGCAGCAGCAGCGGCGGCAAACGAAGGCGGCGCCGAAAACACCGAAGATATTTCTTATCACGCGGTCGAAAAGGAAGGCAGCGTGACGGCAATCTGGGAAATGGCGGGTCGCAAGCACATCCGCACGATTGACCCGCGCTCCGGCGAAGGCAAACAGATTTTGGCTTTGTTTGAAACCGCCGGGTAAAATAAGTTCAAAGTTCAAGGTTCAAGGTTCAAAGTTGACGGTTAGACTTTGAATCTTGAACTTTAATCTTTTGACTTTGAACTTTGAACTTTGAACTTTAAACCTTGAACTTACTCCAATCGCCCCAGACGGCAAAGGTCGCGCCGATTGATTGCAGATTGAAGAACAAAGTTTTTCCGTCTTTGGAAAACGTCGAGCCGGCAAACTCGCTGGAAATAAATTTCGGCGTGATGTTTTTGGCGAAATCCGCCATCTTTCCGTCCGGCGTTAAAATTCGGACGTAATTTTCCGGGCTTCCGCCCTGACCGACGTAATCGCTGTCTTCGCAGATGAAAAGCAGATTGCTTTTCGGCTGCAGACAGATATTGTCGGGCATATCCAGAATCTCGCGGCTCGGCGATTCGAAAAGCAAAGTCAGGCGTCCTTCGTCGCGCGCGGTCGCTTCATACATCCAGACCTGCCCGCCTTTGTTGTCGCCGCCGCTGGTCGATGTAAAATAAATTTTTGCGCCTTTCGGGTCGGCGTAACAGCCTTCGAGCCGCGCGAAAATCGCCGCGCCTTTCGCGTTTCCCTGTTTATAAACCGCCAAATCATCGACGTCCGCTTCCGGCGGGTCGGGATTGTCAATCGTCACCCAATTTGCCGTAAAACTCATTCCCGTTTTTAGCCCGCTGCGCGTGTCGAAGTTGTCTTTGTTCTTGATTTTCAACATTTGCAGCGTTCCGCCTTCGGCAAGCCGTTTGTGGCGCTTCGGCAGGAAACGATAAAATCCAGCCGTCGTGTAATCTTCGGTCAGATAGACGATGCCGGTTTTTTTATCGACGGCGACGGCTTCGTGAACGAAACGTCCCATCGCTTTCAAAGGCGTCGGGCTAACGCTGGAATTTGCCGAGGCGAAAACCTCGAAACAATAGCCGTGCGGCTTCGGATAACCGCCCCATTTGACGCCTTTCGGACCGGTTCTGACGGTTTGTCCGAGCGTCGTTTCCTCGCACGAAATCCAGCTTCCCCAGGGCGTTCTGCCGCCCGCGCAGTTAATCAGCGTTCCGCTCAGGCTGACGAAATCGCGCGTAATCTCGCGCGTTTTCGGATTGATGACGAGTGTGGTCGTGCCGCCCGCGACCGTTTCGTCATAAGGGTTTGCGCCGATTGCCGCGCCCGCTTGCGGCGCGCGCCCGTTCGTCACCTCGTGATTGCGAACGATGCGCAGCTCGCCGCCGACTTTAAAAGCCGCCATCCCGTCGTGCGCGCGCGGCGTTTTGTTGTTGTCCGCCATCACGCTGCCGACTTTGCCGATAACGTTGTATTCAAAACCTTTCGGCAGAGCCAGATAAGTTTCGCCGGTATTTTTCGCCGCCGTCGGCACAAGCTCGCCGAAGCCCGCGGCGCGAAGAAAAGAGAAGTTTTTCTTTTCGATTAAAGCTTCGGCGCGGCGCGTGAAGCCGCCGAACGCCAGTGCAGTTCCGGCGGCGCTTACCTGCCATAAAAAATTTCTTCGGTTCATAAATGCCTGCAAAGCAAAATGTTGAGTTAAAATGCGTCTGAAATCATTATAAATCTATCGGATTCGGAAGGTAAATATGACAAAACTTAAATTCTTTTTAAATGCCGTTTTAATTTGCTGTTTCGCCGCCAACGCTTTCGGCGCGGCAAATACAAACCGTCAGGACACGGCGTTTAAAGCTTTCTGGGCAAAATTCAAAACAGCCGTCGCGAAAAAAGACAAAAACGCGGTCGCCAATCTTTCGCGGTTTCCGGTCGAGATGCCGACGTATCAAAAAAGCGTCCGCACGAAAGCCGATTTTCTGCGCCGCTACAATCAGATTTTCAACGGCGAAGCCGACGCCGCCAAATGCTTCCAAAACGCCGCGCCGCAAAAAGCCTCGGCAAAGCGCTATGAGGTCAACTGCGGTTTCAAAAACGATAAAATCGGCGACGGCGGCGAGCCGATTGTTTATTCGTTTGAACTGACCAAAACCGGCTGGAAATTCTCCGGCTTGGACAACATCAATGAATAACTGATAGTTGATAACTGATAACTGATAGTTGATAGTCGTTTTGCTTTCACTATCAGTTATCAGTTATCAACTATCAACTCTTTTCACGCCTTCGATTTCCAGAATCAAATCCGCGCCGTAACATTTCGCCGGTGTTTGAAAACCGGCGCAGAAATTTCCGTTTAGAATTTTTTCGGCGATTTTGAGCGCGGTCAGAACGGTTGTCGTGTAGCCTTCCGGCGCGACGAGACGCGATTCGACGCGGTTTCCCTCGTCGTCGGTCGCCGCGCCCCAGAGCAGAGTTTTTCCCTGCGCGCGTTCTTCGTCGTCGGGTCCGCCGGGCGGAATTTGTTTTTGCAGATAGTTTTGGACGGGTTTCGTCGTTAAAAGCCAGCCGAGATAACGGCTGAGCTTCATCATTTTCAGCGCCGCGTCCGGCACGACCGTGTAAACTTCGATATTCGGAATTCCGGTGGAATAAAACGCCGTCGAAACATCGCCCCACGGAATCGTCGTGCCGGTTTTTTTGACTTCGCCGAAATCTATCTCGCGCGATTTCCAGGCTGCCGGAACGCGCGTGATTTCGCCGTTTTGACGAATCGCGCCGCCTTGCCCGGCGTTCAGAGTCATCGTCGCCTGCGTGCCGTGCGAGATTCTGCCCATCCCGTAAAACGCCAATGTTAAATTGGTCGCCGACGGCAGACGATTTTTCAGATGCCGCGCCAGACAATCCGACGGCACGACGTCAAAACCGACGCCCGGCATAATCATAATTCCCGCTTCCTTCGCCCGCGCGTCGAGTTGCGCCATCGCTTCGAAAACGGCGATTTCGCCCGTAATGTCGGTGTAATGTTTTCCGTTTCGGAGACAGCCTTCGACCATCTGCTTTGAGGTCAGCGAAAAAGGTCCGGCGCAGTGAATCACGAAATCGACTTCGCTCAAAGCCGCGTCAAGCTTCGCCGCATCTTCCAGCGAAAAAACGCGAAAATCCACCTCGAATTTCCGCGCCAGAGCTTCGATTTTTTCCGCGTTTCTGCCCGCAATTAAAGGCTTCAAACCGCGCCCGACCGCGTAACGCAGGATAAGCTCGCCCGTATAACCGTTTGCGCCGTAGATTAGAAAATTATTTTTCATTGAATTGATAAATAAGTTTAAGATTTTGCAAATCAAT
>DASVWG010000394.1:0-2872 GCA_036389695.1 Pyrinomonadaceae bacterium | reverse complement strand
CGCCGGATAAATACTGAGGCGGGAATTTTCGCCGAATGTTTCCGCTAAACGAAAATTCAGCGCCAGCTCGAAATCATCCGGCGACGTTTCCTTGCCGAGAATCGTTTCGCTTTCGTCAAGGCTCGCGATTATCAAATTTTTATCTTCGACGCGCGCCGCGCCGCCCGCCGAAATTCTGCGCCAGCCTCTTTTTTCCAAATCCTCGTCTTCAAACAAATCTTCAAACCCGGAAGTCAGCGCAAAACCCGAAAAAGCGGCGGGCGAGTTTTCCGACAAAAGGGAAATCTGCGGCGCGAGGCTTTCTAAAATTTTCGCGAAACGAATCGTGTTTTCGTCGAGCGAGATTTTCAAGCCGAGATAATCGACTTCGACGCGCAGAAGATGAAAGGCTTGGAAATCAAAATCTGCGGCGAGCGCGAAAGCCTGACTTTGCTCGCCGCCGTTTTCCGTCCAGACGGCGACGGCTTGCTTTCGATTCGGGGCGAGCAGAAATTTAAAAACATCCGTGTCGCCGTTTTTTAAACAAACGCCGAAAGCGCCGTTTCCATTTTCCGGCGCTTTCAGCCACGTTTCGCACAAAAAGCTTTTCGCTTCGGCTTGACACAAAAGCTCGCTTTTTCCGGCAGTTTCGCAAATCATCTGATTGTCTTCGGCGCGCCAGTAGCCGGAAACGATTTTCCAGTTTTCGGCGGAAAAGACATCGAAAAAATCCGGAACTTTTGGTTTAAAAGGCGCGGGCTGCGGCGTATGCGTCGCGCCATCGATGAAAATTCGCGCGCCGCCCGCGAAATCCATCCGGTCAATCGCCAAAACTCTGCCCGCGTCCGTCCAGCGATGATAAACGCAGTAAAGCTCGCGATTATTAGCGCCGCGAATCGCGCAGTTATGCCCGGGACCGATGATTAAATCCGGCACGGTTCGCAAAATCGGGAAGACTTTTTCGCCGTCCGAAAACTGCGTCCATTCTTCGTTTTTTTCGATGTCATCAGTTACGGCAAAGCTCACGCCGTAAGTCACGTTTTGCCAGTTGCCGCCGCTAAACATCTCGTAATAAACGCCTTTTCGCTTAAAGACAAACGCGCCTTCGACCGTGTGCCAGCGAACGCCGCCTTTTTCCCGCCGCTGCGGGTCGTAAATCTGCCAATCGTATTTTGCCCGCGTGACGGGTTTCGGCTTTCCTTCGAGCGTGAAAAAATCAATCATCCGGTCGACGACCGTGCCCGTGCCGATGTGCGTGTGCTCCAGAAAATCGGTCGCGTAAAAAAGATAACGCGTGCCGTCCGTATCTTCGAAAACGTGCGCGTCAATCGCAAATTCCTCGGTCGTCAAACGCCGCCCGCTATCGACAAAACCGCCGTCGGGTCGTTCGGAAACGGCGACGCGAAGCTCCATCAGAGTCTCGTTGCCGACGCTGTAATAAAGATAAAATTTGCCGTTGTGATAGGTGACTTCGGGCGCCCAGTAAAAGGGCGAATCGTTCGCTAAAGGCTGCATCGCGCCGCCGATTTCCTGCCAGTTGCAGAGGTCGCGCGAGCGCAAAACGCCGAAGACTTTGCCGTCGCGGCTGAAATCGGTGCAGTAGGCGTAATATTCGCCGCGAAATTTGAGAACGAAAGGGTCTGGAAACGAGTGCGGATAAACCGGATTGAGATACGTTTCGGCAAAAAGAGCGGCGCTTGTGTAGGTCATTCTTAAAATTTATTCAAATTAATTTTAAGCGGCAAGCCGGTGCGCCGAATTTCCGCCGAATGTTTTTGAATAAGCGACAATCTGAATTTCGCTCGCGCCGGACGAAAAATGAAACATTTCTTCGACCGAATCCTGCGAAGCCCGCTCGACTTCCAGCAGAATCACGCCGGGACATTCCCGCACGGTAAAATCGTTAATTTCTTCGATGACCTGAAAAATATCATTCGCCTCGCAGATGGAAGACGAGTTTTCTTCCAGCCATTGCTGGAAAAAACATTCCTCGCGCTCTTCTTTACTGATTAATAAAATCATCGGCTGCTGCCCGTTTTTGTTCGTCATTTTCCCGCCCTCGCTTGTTTTTCGCAAAAGATACAAAAAGATTAATACAAAAAATAAAAAATTTCTGTTCGTTTGCTTACATAGCAGTCTAACACCGCCGCGCGAATTTTTAAATAAGATCTCGTTGAAGCGGAAAATTTTATGTAGGGGCAGGTCTTGTGCCTGCCCCTACATTTCTTTTTCAAGATTTCTCCTTTTATTTAGCGGCGCGTCAGTTCCCAGTTATAAGTCGTCGTAGTGCCGTCTTCTTCGCGGACGTTGATTGAGCCTTTGATTGATTTCTGCGCCGGGTCAAACGAAAACGAGAATGCAAAACTGCCGCCGCTCGTTGCTACGTCTTCGTCAATCGCTTCGTTCGTATTGACGCGGTCATGTTCAGCGCAGGGCGATTTGTGAACGTATGAATGCACGGTTCTGCCCGACGTTTCGGGCAGCGAAAACGTGATTGTGCCGTCGGCTTTGCCGATGTCCACGTAAACGCGCGTTTCCCGGTTGAAATTGGCGACGGTTCGGCTCGTGCGGGTTATTTCCTTCGGTCCTTTGTACGGGACGGCGTTTGCGCCGCAGTAGCCTTCGTCGATTTTATACCGGTCGTATTCGTAATCGAGTAATTCCTGGTCGCCGGTGACGAGTCCGAAATAAGCGTTTGTCGCGTCGACCGAAGCGTCGCGCCTGCCGGTTAATTTGACCTGCACGTTCGTCGTGGTTTCCATATAACCGCCGTTTTCCGCCAGATTCGCGCCCGAGCGTTTTTCTCTTTCCTCGCGCTGTTTTCTTTCGGCGGTGATTGTTCCCGTCCAGACGCCGTCGGCGGGCGGTTCTTCCTTTTCCTTTTCGACCTGGA
>DASVWG010000393.1:0-2792 GCA_036389695.1 Pyrinomonadaceae bacterium | reverse complement strand
ATATGAGCGAAGGCTTGCTGCATCTCGACGAAAACGACTGTATTATCTTCACCAATACCCGATTCTGCGAAATGACCGGCTACCGCGAAGAAGAATTAGCCGGACAGGACGCTTCCGCCCTGCTGCTCGACGACGAAGGTCGCAAAATCGTCGAAAAAGCCAACCAGCGCCGTCGTCAGGGGCTTTCGGAAAATTACGAGCTGCAGCTGCGCACGGCGCAGGGCAAAATGATTTGGTCTCTGGTCGGCGTGGTTCCGACATTTGACGAAAGCGGCAAAATCGTCGGCTCGATGAGCGTGCATACCGATATTACCGAGCGCAAGCGCGCCGAAGAACAACTGCTGCACAATGCGATGCACGACGCGCTGACGGGACTTCCGAACCGCGCGCTTTTCCTCGAACACCTGCGCCGCGCGATGGGACATTCGCCGCTGCGGAAAAAGACTTTCGCCGTTTTGTTTCTGGATTTTGACGGGTTTAAATTAATTAACGATTCGCTCGGGCACCTGGAAGGCGATATGCTTCTGAAAATGATTGCGCGGCGATTGGAATCGCTTTTGCGCGGCGACGACGTGGTGGCGCGGCTCGGCGGCGATGAATTTACGATTCTGCTCGACGAGCTGACCGGCTCTAAAGACGTTTTGTTTGTCGTCGAAAGAATTAAAGACATTTTCAAAGAGCCTTTCATTCTCGGCAGACGCGAGATTTTTATCAGCGCCAGCATCGGCATTGCCCTGCGCGACGCGAAATATAAAACGCCGGAAGACATGCTGCGCGATGCCGATATAGCGATGTATCGCGCCAAATCGAGCGGCAAAGGTCAGCACGAAATTTTCAATAAGGCGATGCGCGAAGAGGTCAGCAATCGCCTGCGGCTCGAAACCGAGCTGCGGCTGGCGCTCGAGCGCGGCGAGTTTTCCGTTTTCTACCAGCCGATTATGCAGATTGCCGAGAATCAGTTAATCGGATTTGAGGCGCTGGTGCGCTGGTTTCACCCCGAGCGCGGGCAGGTTATGCCGGGCGAATTTATCCCGATTGCCGAAGAAACCGGCTTGATTGTTCCGCTCGGCGAGTGGATTCTGCGCGAAAGCTGTCGTCAGGTGCGCGAGTGGCAGCAGCGTTTTCCCGCCCGAAGCCATCTGACCATCAGCGTCAATCTTTCGTGCAAACAGTTTATGCAGCTCGATTTAGCCGACCGCGTCGCCGAAATTTTAAGAGAAACCGGACTCGAAGCGCGATTTCTGCGGCTGGAAGTGACCGAAAGCCACGTGATGGAAAACAGCCAGATGGCGATTACGATTATGAATCGCCTGCGCGAGCTTGGCGTCAAGCTTTCGATAGACGATTTCGGGACGGGTTATTCTTCTTTAAGCTATCTGCAGCGTCTGCCGATTAACTATCTGAAAATCGACCGTTCTTTTGTTAACTTAATGAATTCCAATCACGAAAACGGCGAGATTGTCCGCACAATCATTATGCTGGCAAAAAATTTAAATATGCAGGTCATTGCCGAAGGAATCGAAACCGAAGAACAGGCTCTGCAATTGATTAATCTGGATTGCCCTTTCGGACAAGGCTTTCTTTATTCCAAACCGACCGACGCCGCGCAGGCGGAAGCCATTCTCGAAACCGTTCTGCCGCTAAATTCCGCTTTACCCGGGCTGGCGAATTTAAATTTCGATTCGGTCAATTAAAATTTATTTCAAAACTAATGCACTCTGAAAAGCGCCGGATAAGCTAAAGATTTCGGCGCTTTTTTGGTGCTTCAGCAGCTACGAATATTTCAACGCTGCATTTTTTATTAAACCGGCGGAGGGTTTAGCTGCGGCAAGCCGCGTTGATGCCAGTATGGATAAACCGGCGTCGTTTCGCTCGCTTTATCGAGTCGCGCGATTTGTTCTTCGGTCAGATTCCAGCCGACGGCTTCGAGATTTTGTTTTAATTGCTGTTCGTCGCGCGCGCCGATGACGATGCTGGCGACGGAAGGTCGCTGCAAAAGCCAGTTCAAGGCGACCTGCGCGACGGTTTTTTCCGTTTCGGCGGCGACCGCGTCGAGCGCGTCCACAAGACTGAAAAGAAATTCTTCCGCGACCGCCGGACCGAGCGTGCCGCCCTGAGCGATGCGGCTATTTTCCGGAACGGGCTGATTGCGGCGCACTTTTCCGCTCAGACGTCCCGACGCCAAGCCGCCCCAGATGACCGCGCCGACCTTCTGGTCTAAGGCGAGCGGCATCAGTTCCCATTCGTATTCGCGGTTTAATAAAGAGTAGGCGACCTGATGCGCGATGTAGCGCGTCCAGCCGTATTTTTCCGAAACGGCGAGCGATTTCATCAAATGCCAGCCGGAAAAATTGGAACAGCCGATATAACGAATCTTTCCGCTTTGCATTAGGTCGTCAAGCGCGCGCAGGGTTTCTTCGACGGGCGTGAAAGCGTCAAAGCCGTGCATATAATAAACATCTATATAATCGGTATTCAGACGGCGCAAGCTGTCTTCGCAGGCTTTTATCAGGTGAAAACGCGACGAGCCGTAATCGTTTGCGCCGTCGCCCGCCGGAAAAGTCGCTTTAGTCGAAATCAAAACCTTATCGCGCCGACCGGCGAGAGCTTTGCCGAGAATTTCTTCCGCCAAACCGTCGGAATAACCGTTCGCGCTATCGAAAAAATTCACGCCCGCCTCCAGACATAAATCGACCATCCGCGTCGCTTCATTCGTCTGCGTGCTGCCCCAGGCTTTGAAAAATTCGTTTCCGCCGCCAAAAGTAGCCGTGCCGAAACTGAGAACCGGAACT
>DASVWG010000392.1:0-6861 GCA_036389695.1 Pyrinomonadaceae bacterium | reverse complement strand
ATTCGCACCATTTTCGCGTAACTTCGTGGCGATAAGCAAACATCTTTTCCAGTTTCGACGTAACCAGAATCGGCGCGACCGCTTTGCCGAAAACCGAACCGGGCGGCTCAAATTCGATTTCGTCTTTTAAAACCGCGCCCTCGGCGTGCGGCAAAACAACGTGCCGGTGTCGCCATTGCTTAAACGGACCCGAAATCTGCACGTCTTCAAACATCCGCGGCGGCTCGTATCGCGTATGCTCGGCAATCCATTTGACTTTAAAAAATCCGAACAATTTCGATTCGATAATCGTCCGCGAGCCGATTCGGGAAATATCGGCTTTCTGCAAAACTCTGACCTTTTCCCACGGCGGAATCAAACGCTCGAAAGCGTCGGGCAAAAGGTGAAAAGCGAAAACGCGCTCGGGCGCGGCGCGGATGATTGATTCTTTGACGAATTGCATAGTTTTTGCATCTTTATAAACTCTTATTATCATAGAATTTAAATATTCCTGGCTAATCGCATAATCGTTTTTTGAATTAATCGAAAACAAAAAGCGCGGAGAAAAATTTATTCCTCCGCGCTTTTTGGCTTGTAGAAAAAGTGGAATTTAGATATTTCCGGTACACTGCGGGGTAAATGTGCTGCTAAACGCCGGTGAAAGAGCGTCAAAACCTCTCTCGATGTCGAAATCGACTATTCTCGCATTCGTGACGTTCGCTTGTCCTGAGCTGTTGGTAATCCGCACTTTCCAGGTGCCCGGCAGCGCGGCGTCTGCCGCCGTGACACTGTAGGAAAAAGACAATTTTCCGCTGTTTTTGTGCTGCGAGAAATTGCGCTGCGATGCCGCCACAGTTCCGTTCGGTCTTAACAGCTCGACCAGCACGCGAAAGAATTTGCCGAAATTGAAAATGTCCGCCGGGTCGGTATGCCATTTCGCCTTGATATTAAACACTCCGGTGCCGGCAATCACGGCGTTGTCTAAACCGCCTACCAAATTCTGTCCAGCAAGTACTCTCGTCGTACTGGCACCGTTGTTCAGATTGAGCGTTTCGCCGCCCTGCATATCGATATTCGTCACGCCCGGTCTGATGATGGCAAACGCCACCGAGCCGAAGACGCGAACCGCCGCCGCCGCATTATTGCTTGTCCGAATCCGCACTCTCCACGTATTAGGACAGCCTCTCTGGCTGGTGAAAATTCCGGGAAAAGTCACGACGGGTATTTGCAGACCTGCGTTTACGACTGTCGCGTTGGCGAATTGAGTCGCCACGGGCGCGCTGCTGCCCGGCGGCAAAATGTCGATAGCGACCGGAACATCAGCCGCCGCCAGTCCGTTCGCGCCGATAAATGTTCTTTGCAGCGAAACGGCGACGGTTACCGTTGACCTTGCCGGAACATTTATCGACTGTGTTGAGCTGACCAGATTGCCCGTTCCGGGACCAAACTGGTAACCGCGATTTATCAACTGCGCGGAGCTTTGCCCGACGCCGATTACCGTCAGAATAAATCCGACGACCATAAAAATCCTGATGCCTTTTTTCAGAAGCTCTTTTTTCATAAAATTAATCTCCTTTTTCTTGAAAATATTTGTCTTCGGGTTCCATGAAACGATTTCCGCGTTTGATTTCGGGGTTTCCGGTAATCAAAAATCTTCATTCGTTTCGACGATTTCGATTGAGCCGGACAAGACGCATTCAAAAACTTTCTGCTCGCCGCCGGCTTCAATCCGATAAATCTCCAGGCGATATTTCTCGCCTTTTGGCGGAGGGTCGACTGTTTCCTTTGAAGCCTCGCGAAATTTTGATTTCGTATCTTTTGAGCGAATCAGAATTCGTTCAAAAGTTTCGGTTCGCAAAAAAAGTTTTCGCTGGTTTTTCATCCGTTTAGTTCAAGCAAAAAAAATTGTTGAAACTTCAATCAACTGCGGTTATTATTTCGGAAACGGAAAACAGAAGTCTTGAGGAAACTCAAAGCAAATTCCGAGTAATTTATGAGTGCCTCCAACCTGCTGAAAAATAGGCGCTTATACGAATTCGGCGCCTTTCGTCTCGATACCTGCAACGGTCTTTTCGTCAATGAAGAGCTGGTTAATCTTGCGCCCAAAGTCCTTCAAACACTGACGCTGCTGGTCGAAAACAGCGGGCGCGTCATCAGCAAAGACGAATTTTTTGAAAAAATCTGGACGGATACTTTTGTCGAAGACGGCGCTCTTTCGTTCAATATCTCGCAGCTCAGAAAGACGCTGGCGCGTTTTGATAAGGACACGAATTTTGTCGAAACGATTCCCAAACGCGGCTTCAGATTTGTCGCCGCCGTGCGCGAAATTTTCCCCGCCGAAAATGAATCCGAGATTTTAATCGAACGCCGTCAAACCCGGGAAATATTTCTGGAAGAAACGCACGAGCAAGAGGATGAGAAAACGATTTCGGCACATAACGCCTTAATTAAAAAGCCGCTCGAATTGCAAAGATTTAATTTGAAGGCAATCGCTTTCCCGGGCGCCGCGATTTTGGCGGCTGTGTTACTGGTCGGCTTTGTACGGCAGTTTCGACAGAATCTGCAATTGCGCTCGTTTGATTCTATTCGCTCGGTAAAATTGACTTCGTGGGCATCTTTGGGAAGCAGCAGCTATTCGAATTACAGCGCTTCGCACGACGGAAAGCTGATAGCTTATTCTTCACTGAAAGACGGAATTTCAGAAAGCCTCTTCATCAGACAATTTGACGGCGGCGAAGAAATTCGTATAACCGACGACCGCTGGAAAAACTTCAACCCGATTTGGTCGCCCGACGACAAGCAGATTGCCTTTGTGTCCGTCCGCGAATCTCAGGCGGGCATCTATTTATGCCCGTTTTTAGGCGGCACGCCGACGCTGCTTAAAATAATCGGGCAGGGAAATTTGGCTTTGACTCATTGGACAAAAGACGGCTCGGCTGTATTTTATGAATTCGACGGCAATCTTTTCCGGCTCGATATTGCGAGCAAAGAAAGCTCGCAAGTAACGGATTTGCCGCCGTCGAAAACGGAAAGATATTTCGCCGTTTCGCCCGACGAAGCGCAAATTGTCTTCTGCGATAAAATCGAAGAGCAAACCGACCTCTGGATACTGTCGCCCGGCGGCGGCGGTAAATCTCAACGATTGACCAATGATAAAGAAACGGAAAGCCGACCGTTCTGGCATCCTGACGGAATGAGAATTTTTTATACGGCGCGGCGCGATAATCATTATCAAATTAATCTCGTCTACACGAGCGAAAGCGAGCCCGTGCCGGTGAAGCGCGGCGACATCGAATATAAAATTATCGGCATTTCGGCTGACGGAACAAAGGTTTTTTATGCAAACTGGCAGGATAAATCAGATATTTGGGGCTTGAAAACGGATACGGGCGAAGAATTCGCGGTGGCTTCCGAGCCTGAATCGGAATTTTGGACGGACATTTCACCCGACGGAAAATCAATGGCTTTTCAAGTGAATTCGTCGTCTTTTCCGCTGCGCGAGCTGAGTAAATCATTAATTGTCGTGCGGGCTCTGGGCGAAAAACGAAATCAAAATCTATTTAACGGATACAATCCCAGATGGCTGCCCGGCGGCAGGCAGATTGCTTTTCTGCGCTTGCCGGAAACCGAACAAAAAGAAAATCTATGGCTGTTTGACACCGTCAACGGGGTTCAGAAACAGTTGACAACCGACGGAGTCTCGCTGCTCGGACACGCTCTGCTGCCATACAACCGGACACAAACCAGAAACTACGACTGGTCGCCGGACGGTCAAAAATTTATATATCCTGACGAGAAAAAAAATAACATTTGGCTCTGCCCGGCGAGCGACGGAGAAAAGACAAATCTTACCAATAACGACAATCCGAATATAACTTTCTACAGCCCGCTCTGGTCGCCGGACGGAAAGCGAATCGCTTTTGTTTCGCTGCGCAAGCCGGCAGCGACGGGCGAGAAGACAGCCTGGAGCGTCTGGCTGGCGGAACCGGAAAAGCCGCGCGAAATTTTCTCCGTGCCCGGAAGCCTGCGGCTTCTCGGCTGGTCGTCTGACGCGAGCGCATTGTTTTTTGAAATGACCGAAGAGGCGATGAAAACGAGTCCGACAGATGTCAGGCTTCTTCAAATTTCCGTTGACGGAAACTATAAAATCATCAATTCGTTTGAGAAAATCTCGGCTTTGAGTATGGCGCTGTCGGCGGACGCAAAAAACGTCGCCTTCACTTCGCGCCGGGACGGTAAAGATAATATCTACACATCGTCGACCGTGACGGGCGAAACGAAAAAAATAACAAATAACTCAAATCCCGATTTCTGTTTCGGCAGCCTCGAATGGTCGCCGGACGGGAAAACGATTTATTTCGACAAACAGGAACAAATATACACAATTTCGATGTTTGAAAATTTCAATTAAAAAGGAGCGTTTATGAGAAACAATGTCCAGCGGAGATTACCGCAAAATCAAAGAGCGGCATTAGCCGATAACAATGCAATTAAAAACCTTAATAATTTTCTTTACGGTTTTCAATTCAGAATAATAGATTATGTTCGTAACGCAAATGACGCGCAGGAAGCTATCGGACGCGCATCGGTTGTCAGAACGCGAATAGCAGTGTTATGGAGAGAGCTGCTCAACGAAAACCGCGCCGCCGCCGCCGCTCGCGCCGCCGCCGTCGAGACCGACCCCGGCAGCACCGCCGCCCAAAAAGCGGAAGCAAGGCAAATAGCAGACGAGGCGACAGCGGAATTCGTGGCATTTACAAGCCAGAGATGCCAGCCGCCGCACGTTTGGGACCCGATTACGGAAACCTGCGTTTAGTCATTTCGAGCAGGCTTCGTTGAGCAAATTCCAAACTTTGCGCAAGTGTCTTTCCTCGACGCGGATGCTTCCCACCGAAAGTCGGAGCGTGAATTTGCCGTTTAATTTCGTGTGCGATAGATACGCCGCGCCGGAAGCGTTGATGTCGTTCATTATTTTTTCGTTCAGCGCGTCTAAGTTTTCTTCGGCGACGCCTTCGGGCGCGGCGCGGAAGCAGACGAGCGCGAACGGGACGGGCGCGAGCAACTCCCAATCGTAGCTTTCATCAACCCAAGCCGCGAAAAGTTTTGCTAATCGGCAATGCTCGCGCAATCTTTCAATCAAGCCGTCGCGTCCGAAATAGCGCATCACGAACCACAACTTCAGCGAGCGAAAGCGGCGTCCGAGCTGGATGCCGTAATCCATCTGATTCGTTACCGTTTCCGTCACCTTTAAATATTCGGCGACGAGCGAAAAGGTTTTTTTGAGCAAATCCAAATCTTTGATATACAAAACCGACAAGTCGAACGGCGTGAAAAGCCATTTGTGCGGGTTCGTGACGATTGAATCGGCGCGATTCATACCTTTAAAATATTTTTGAAATTCGGGAACAATCGCCGTCGAGCCGGCATAAGCCGTATCGACATGCAGCCAGAGATTACGTTTTTCGCAAATGTCGGCGATTTTTTCGACGTCGTCGACGCTCGAACTGGAAGTCGTGCCGATGGTCGCGACGACGCAGAACGGCAAGATTCCGTTTTGTAAATCCTCTTCGACGGCTTCGGCTAATTTTTCGGGAAGCATTTCAAAGCGTTCGTTAGTCGGAATTTTTCGCAGGGATTTTTGTCCGAGTCCGAGCAGGATAACGGCTTTGTCAATCGAAGAATGAACGTGCTCGGAGCAGTAAACGCGCAAAAGCGGCAAATCGTCGCGCCCGCTCATTCCGTCTTCGCGGATGCGTAAATTTAGTTTTTCGCGCGCGACGGCGATGGCGTGAAGCGTCGAAACCGAAGCCGTGTCGTAAATAATTCCTTTAAATTCGGCGGGCAGATTCATCATTTGACGCAGCCAGTCCAGAACGACTTCTTCCAGCTCGGTCGAAGCGGGCGAGGTGCGCCAGAGCATCGCTTTCATATCGAAGGCGGCGGCGAGCATTTCGCCGAAAACGCCGACCGACGAAGTCGAAGTCGAAAAAAGCCCGTGAAAATTCGGATGATTCCAATGCGTGACGGCGGGCAGAATCAATTTTTCGACGTCGTTCAAAACTTCGGCGAAATCTTCGCCCTGCGCGGGCGCTTGCGGCGGCAGAGCGTTTTTCAAATCGTTCGGCTGATTTTGCGATAAAACCGGCAAATCTTCCATTCGCTCGAAATAATCGGCAATCCAATCGACGATTTCGTGCCCGAAACGACGAAAATCTTCCTTCGGCATATCGCCTAAATTCTTTTGCTGGCTCATAATTTTTAATAACAATTTACCACAGAAAAATAAGGTGAAAGACAAAAGGAAAAGGGAAAAAGTAGAACAGTTTTTAAAATTTTATCTTTTGTCTTTTACCTTTTGCCTTTAAATTCGTGTCCCGGCGGTAAAAATATAAGTGAATTTTAGCCGATAGACACTCGACAGGCTATCCGAATCAGGTATAATTTCTTTCTGTGCAAATTTTCAGAATCAAACCAGCGCGGCTTAAACTTTGCACTCGTAATCTGCGTATTAAACTCCAAGCCGCGCTAGTCAGATATAAAATTTAGTAAAATAGTCTTATCCGAAAGGTAGGTTAAGTAAATATGAAAAGAATTTTTTTGAGTTTATTAGTGCTCGCTTCGCTGATGATGTCTTTTACGGCTTGCGTCGATAAAAGCGCCAACGGCGGACAGACGACGGGCGGCGGCGACACAATTAAGGTCGGCGTTTACGGCGATGTGACCGGCGCGACTTCCAGCTTCGGGCAATCGACCAGAAACGGCATCCAACTGGCTTTTGACGAAATCAACGCCGCCGGCGGCGTCAACGGCAAAAAGCTGGAAATGATTTTCGAGGACGACCAGGGAACGCCGGAAAAAGCGAAAACGGTTATCTCGAAACTG
>DASVWG010000391.1:0-3819 GCA_036389695.1 Pyrinomonadaceae bacterium | reverse complement strand
TATCAAACGGGTGTGACCGGGCAATCGAAAGAGTTGCAAAAGGCTCGCCAGGCTTTTCTGCTTGCATTTTTGCTTTCGTTCGTCTTTATGTATTTGATTTTGGCGGCGCAGTTTGAATCGTTTATTCACCCGATCACGATTTTACTGACGCTGCCGCTATCGGTTCCTTTCGCGCTTATCTCGACGCTCGCCTCCGGACAAACTTTAAATATTTTCTCGGCGCTCGGAATTTTGCTCCTCTTCGGAATCGTCAAGAAAAACGCGATTTTGCAGATTGACCACACAAACGGCTTGCGGTCGAAGGGAATGAGCCGTTACGAAGCGATTATACAGGCGAACAAAGACCGTCTGCGCCCGATTCTGATGACGACGATTGCGCTCGTCGCCGGTATGATTCCTTTGATTTTGGGCAGCGGCGCGGGCGCGGCGACAAATCGCTCAATCGGAATTCTCGTCGTCGGCGGGCAATCTTTATGTTTGCTTTTGACGCTGCTGGCGGTTCCGGTTTTCTATTCGCTGTTTGACGACGCGCAGGAATCGACCGTCTGGCAGCGCTCGCGAACCAGAATTCGCGGCTTTACGCAACCGGTTTACGAACGCTTGGCGGGCGCGGTTTCGGGCGTGTTCCGTCGCCGGAAAGACACGACCGCCGCCGATAAAGCTCCGCCGAAAAGGGAAGACTTTGCCGACGGCGCGTAAGTGAAAATATTTAGAAACCGTCTGAAAATACGCAGACGGTTTTCAGACAACTTTAGTTATGTTTATTCGTTTTCATAAATTCAAATTTTTATTCAAAAGCCCGGCTTTAGTGATTTTGTGGCTCGCTTTGGCGGCGACGGCTTTCGGACAAAATCCGCAGCCGCAGACATTGCCGCAGCCGCCGAGCCGACCGCCGGTCTCGACGGCGACGCCGCCGCCGCCGCAAGGCACGACGCCGGAACAGCAGCGACAGAATCAGCCGCAGCCTTCGACGTCGCCGCAGACGCCGATTCAAACGCCGGGACAAAACGTCGGCGATTCGCGCGTCGCTCCGACGACCGATTTGCCGACCGAGCCGCCGCCGATTGCGCCGAATTTCGAAGCGCCGCTGCGACCGCTTCCGTCGGCTGAGCGCGTCGGCGTGGACGTGATGAACCAGCTTCCGCTGACGCTGGACGAAGCCATCCGGCTCGCTCTGCAAAACAATAACGACATCGATTCTTCGAAGATTGACGTGCAGATTGCCGAATTTAATCTGCGCGCCGCGCGCGGCGTTTACGACCCGCAGCTTGCCGGCGAAAGTTATTACGAGCGGCGCACGACGCCGACCGCTTCGACCATCGGCGGCGCGGGCGCGAGCGGCTCGATTACGCAGAGCGATTTTCGCAACAATCTGGGCGCGACCGGATTGGTTCCGTTTGCGGGCGGCTCTTATGATTTTAATTTCGACACGGCGCGGACGACGACGAACAACCAGAACGCGCTGCTCAACCCGCAGTTTCCGAGCTCTTTTAATTTGACTTACACGCAGCCGCTGTGGCGCGGGTTAAGGTTCGACATCAATCGCCGCAACATCGAAATCGCCAAGAAAAATTTGTCGCTGTCGGATTCGCAGTTTCGCCAGCGCGTGATTGATGTCGTCAATCAGGTCGAGCAGGCGTATTGGGATTTGGTTTATTCGCTGCGCAATTTGCAGGTGCAGATTGATGCGGTGAAACAGGCTCGCACGCAGCTTGAAAGCAACCAGCGTCTTGTTGCCAAAGGCGCTCTTGCCCCGATTGAGATTATCGCTTCGACCACGCAGATTACGACCTTCGAGCAAGGCATTTACACGGCGCAGCAGGATGTCACGCGGGCGGAAAATACTTTGAAAACTTTGATGTTGAAAGAAAGAACTTCCGACATCTGGCTTCGCTCTCTGACGCCGGTGACGCCGGTCGAAATCGAAGCGCCGCGCGTGCCGCTGGAAAGCGCCGTGAGCGACGCCATCCGCAATCGTCTGGAATTGCAGCAGCTTCAAACGAACGCGGAAATCAACGAAATCAACACCCGTTTTTACCGCAACCAGACCAAGCCGCAAGTCGATTTAATCGGCAGTTACACGGGAAACGGCTTGGCGGGAACGGCAAACGACATCACGCGCACGAACACCGCGGTCAACGCCGATTTGCTGGCGCGCATCAACCAGCTTTCCGCCGGGCAGGGCTTACCGCCGCTCGTCATTCCGCCGACTACGACCGTCACTTCGCCGCCTTCGAGTCTGGTCGGCGGGCAGTTCAGCTCGATAACCGATTTGTTCACGGCTCGCTATCCGACTTATCGCGTCGGCGTGCGAGTTTCGCTGCCGCTCGGAAACCGCGTCGCCGAAGCCGAGCTCGGACGTTCTTTAGCGGAAGGAAACCGCCTTCAGAATCAGCGTTTGCAGCAGGAGCAAATCATCGAAGCCGAAGTCCGCAACGCTCTGCAGGCTCTGCGTTCCGCCGAAGCGCGTCTCGCTTCCGCCGCCGCCGCCCGCGCTTCAGCCGAACAGCTTTACGAAAGCGAGCAGCGCCAATTCCGCGCCGGAACGACGACCGTTTTCTTAGTCCTGCAAAGACAAAATGAATTAATCGCCGCCCGCGGCAGAGAATTGCAGGCGCAGACCGATTTAAACAAAGCCGTCGCCGCCTTCACGCGCGCGACCGGAACGACGCTGACGGTTAATAATATCGACGTGAAATAAGGGATGAAGGATGAAGGATGAGGGATGAGTAGGAAGCCAAGAGACTTGAACTTCGCTTTTATTCATCCCTCATCCTTCATCCCTCATCCCTTCTAAAGGTTCATCTGCCACGTTTTTATGGCTTCAATCGGATAGATGAGCATCACGATATTCAGCAGAAGGCTGTCGTGAATCCAGAAAAGCAGAGTCGTTTCGACGATTATAAAAAAGGCGAGCGACCACCAGAGCTTAATTTTTCGCGCCAGCACGAAGCCGAGCGCGCAGCTTAGCACGTCGCCGAGTGAATTGGCGACCGAATCACCGAAATAATCGAGCGAAATCGTCACGGCGCGATAACGTTCGATAACCATATTCGAATTTTCCAGAGCTTCCCAAGCGCATTCAAACAAAATCGCCAGAAACAAACGCCGGACGACCGGCATCCGCCGGAAAAGAAGCGTCGCCAGCCAGAAATACAAAACGCCGTGCAGAATATGCGTGAAACTGTAAGGGTCAAACAAATGCTGCGAATTATGACGGCTCAAAACCGCGCCCGACCAGAGCGTGTAAGCATCGTCCCGACACCACCAAACCCTGCCCTGATAAAAAAGCTGGAAAACCATCACCGCGACCACGCCGAACATCAACAGCCACGGCAGAAAATCTCCGGCGGAATCAAATTTAAATAAACTGTCAGGCTTGGCTTCGATTTTTTGCGACATTGTTATTTATGAATGAAATCAGGTTTTACCTGACAAAAGCATTCGGCGTGGGCACATCGCCATTTGCTCCGAATTGAAAGCCGGTAAAGCCAGCCGTTGTTCTTAACAAATACCACGTGCCCGTCGATGGTCTGAACACAACCAAATCAGCCTTGCCGTCGCCGTCGAAATCCGCCGGTGCGGGCTTGTCTTCCGTAACTCCTAAATGATTTCCGGTAAACGACAGGTTGCTGCTGTTGATGATATACCAATCTCCAACCGAAGGACGATAAACGGCTAAATCCGTTTTGCCGTCTCCGTCATAATCAGCCGCGACAGGCAAATCTCCAGGGGCGCCGAACTGCGCGGGAGAGAATGAGTCGGTCGCGCTGTTGATGCGATACCAAGTGCCGTTTGATGGTCGAAAGACAGTTAAAT
>DASVWG010000390.1:0-12387 GCA_036389695.1 Pyrinomonadaceae bacterium | reverse complement strand
AACGCTTCTTAAACGATGAATGCGCTCCGCTTTCATCGTTTAAGAAGTAACTTGCAGTCAACACGATTTTCTTTTAACCTCAAATAATCGAAATTAGTTTTAAAATAAATACTTTTGGAGTCAGAATTTATGCGACGTGATACGACTTCGTGGTATAGCCACAATTTAAATATGGATATGCCGCTGGTAGCTTACGGCGAGGCTGGCGTTCCGCTTTTGATGTTTCCGACCGCCGCCGCCGATTATCTCGAATACGAGAGATTTTATCTGATTGACGCCATCAAGGATTTTATCGAAAGCGGCAGGATTCGCGCTTATTCGATTAATTCGGTCAACCGCTACAGCTTATTGAACCAGGAATCGCATCCGGCTTGGAAAGTCGAGATGCTTTCGCGCTACGACCGCTACATTATGGAAGAAGTTTTGCCGCTGATTCGCAACGAATGCGGCGCGGACGCGAAACCTTTAACCACCGGCGCGTCGTTGGGCGCATTGCTCGCGGCGAACACTTATTTCAAACATTCCGACAGTTTTCGCGGCACGATTGCGATGAGCGGCAGCTACAATATTTACAATTATCTGGAAAAAGGCTTTTACGACGATAACGTTTATTTCAACAATCCGGCGATGTATCTGAAAAACCTGAACGACGATTATCACCTGCCGCGCCTGCAAAAAGCCGACTCAATCATCATCGCCACCGGACAGGGCGCATACGAAGCGCCCGACCGCAGCCGCGAATTTTCCGCGCTGCTCAATTCCAAAGGCATTCCGCACTGGCTCGACATCTGGGGACACGACGTCAACCACGATTGGGTCTGGTGGCGCAAAATGCTGCCGTATTATCTGGGCAAACTGGTGGGCTAAGAAAGATTGAACCGCAGAGACGCAGAGATAAGAAAAATAAATACAGGGATAACAGGATAAACAGGGATTATGAAAATTATTTCTTATCCCTGTTTATCCTGTTATCCCTGTTAATTTTCTTTAAAAATCTCCGCGTCTCTGCGGTGAATCTTCTTTACGCGGCTGATTCTGTTTTCGTGCCGCATTCGGGGCAGAATTTCGCGCCCGGATTCAGCTCAGCCTGACAGTTTGCGCATTTCGCTTTTTCCTGCGATGAACCGCATTCGGAGCAGAATTTCGCGCCTTCGCGAAGCTCCGCGCCGCATTTGACGCAGGGCACTTTGGCGACTTCCATTTTGCCGCCGCATTCGCCGCAGAATTTTGTTCCCGACGTGTTCGGCTTGCCACACGTCGGACACGGAATCATCTGCGCCTGCGGCTGGACGGTTTGCTGCTGACCGCTGCCTTGACCGCCTTGCTGACCGCCGCCAAACGCGTTCGCCATTTGATTGCCGACCGCGAAGCCCGCGCCTAAGCCTGCGCCGAGACCTGCGCCGCCGCCTTCGTTTTGCGCCGCGTCGCGCAAGGCGTCAGCCGCCTGGAATTTCATATACTGGTCGACGTTGCCGAGCGCGCCCATCGACGAGCGTCTGTCGATTGCCGCTTCGACTTCGGGCGGAAGTGAAATATTTTCGACATAGAATTTCGTGACTTCGATTCCGTAGGTGCGAAAATCCTCGTTGATTTTCGCCCTGATAGCTTCGCCTAATTCCTTGTACTGCGCCGCTAAATCCAGCGCCGGAATTTTCATTTCGCCGATGGCGTCGGAAAATTCCGAGACGATGCCGCGTTTTAATTGCGCGTCGATGTCTTCGGTTTGAAAATGCGCGTTCGTGCCGGCGACTTCCTTGATAAAAGTCTGCGGGTCGGCGACGCGCATCGAATAACCGCCGAAAGCGCGCAGGCGGACGATGCCGAAATCGTTGTCGCGCAGCATAATCGGGTTCGCCGTGCCCCATTTCATATCGGTAAACTGCTTGGTATTGACGAAATAAACTTCCGATTTCATCGGCGAGTTAAAGCCGTATTTCCACGCGCCGAGCTTCGATAAGATAGGCGTGTTGCCGCCGTCAATCGTGTAGCGTCCGGGACCGAAAGTGTCCGCCGCCTGACCTTCAAAAACGAAAACCGCCGCCTGCGATTCGCGCACGATAAGCTGCGCGCCGTTTTTAATTTCCTGACCGGCGACCGGAAAGCGATACAAAATCGTGTCGCCCGTGTTATCGAGCCATTCGATGACCTCGATAAACTGGTTCAGCGCGGCTTCCTTAACTTTGTCGAAAAAACTCATTTTATAATTTCTCCTTTGAATTCCTTAACGAAAAATATCGCATAAAGTTCCGATAAAGGGAAGTTTTGAGCCATCTATTAATGCTCGCGGAAAAGTTTTCGGCGGCAGATTTAAACGGAAAAGGCAGAAACGCGACAGTTATGGAGCGTGTTCTAATCTAGCGATTTGAGACGCAAGTCTTTGATACGCTCGTTCGAACTCGCGTTTCTGCCTTTGAGATATTTTCTAATAAGCGCAAACAGCAAAATCATCGTCAAGCCGCCGGAACAGTCGAGCAAAACGTCGTAAACCGAGCTTGTCCGCGAGGCGAGAAAGCTTTGATTTGTTTCGTCCGCCGTCGCGACTATCGCAATTAAAACCATTGCAAAAATAAACCAGAATTTTCGTAAGGTTTTATTTGAAGAGCCGGAAAAAGCCCGCGCGGCAAAGAAAGCCAGCCCGAAATATTCGGCGAAATGCGCGCATTTCCGGATGTAGCCGTGATAAACGACGAGAATTTCTTCGGGCGTATTCGGAAAAAGAAATTCCAAAAGCGGGCGAATAATGCGCGAAGTGTTCGACATCGAACCCGTATTCGACGAAGCGATAAAAATCACGCCAATCCACAAAATTAAAGGCGCGTAACGAAAAAACCGCCCGCGCCAAAGTTTGTTTTGCTTATTTAACAAAGTATTTAGTTTTTACCGCGTCGGAGCGATTGTCGGTCGAGTTCCTGCAGGGAAAAAAGCCGAATAATCAGTTCCAATAGCTGATAAAATGCAACCCAGAATCATAATTGCAACCGGAATCCATTCCGCTTTCTTCATAACGGCGGAAATGATGCCGATTAAAGGTTGAATACAAATAATTATATTCAAAATTCCCCACGTATTTCCTCCCTTTTTGAAAGCTGTAATAATCGTCCAAACCAATCCGACAAGAGCCAGAATACTTCCGATAATTCCCAAAATAGGCATAGTTTCCTCCTGAATTTTCAGATAAAAATCTAAACAGCGGACAGGCAATATGCATCATTTGCCTCTAAAACTTAAGTTGGAAGGTATTCTACACCGCTATTAAAAAGGTGACAACCTTAAATTTACGAACAAAAAAAGAATTACGAATTGAAAGAATATTCTTTCAATTCGTAATTCTTAATTTCGTAATTCGTAATTGATTACAGAGCTGCCGCGCCGGAGACGACTTCGATAATTTCTTTCGTAATCGCCGCCTGACGAATGCGGTTCATATTCAGCGTCAAGGTTCCGATAAGCTCGCCCGCGTTTTTCGAAGCGCTGTCCATCGCGGTCATTCGCGCGCCCTGCTCGGAAGCGATTGATTCGAGAATCGCCCGGTAAATCTGCGTTTCGACCTGTTTCGGCAAAAGGCGTCCGAAAATCTCGGCGGGCGGCTGCTCGTAGATATATTCGGCTTGCGCTCCTCTGGCGGCGCTGGTTTCCGTCGTTTCGTCCGTCACTTTCGGAATCGGAAGCAATTGCTGGACGACGGGTTTTTGCGACAGAACCGACTTGAATTCGCTGTAAACGAGAAAGACTTTATCAATCGTCTCGTCTTCAGTGAAAGTGCGGATAATGTTCTGCGCAATTTCGACCGCCTGGCTGTATTCGATGCGACCTTGTCCGGTCAGACCGACGTATTCTTCGGTAAAATTCATTTCGCGGCGTTTGAAGAAATCGCGACCTTTTCTGCCGATTGGCATCATCTGAAACGATTTTCCCTGCGCTTCCTTCATAAACGCCTGCGACGCTTTGACGACGTTGGCGTTAAACGCGCCCGCCAGACCTTTGTCGGCAGTCACCAGAACGATTAAATATTTTTCGTCGCCGCGCGCGTCCAGAAGCGGATGCGAAAAATCGTCGCCGATACGAGCGCTCAAACCGCCGAGAATCTCCGACATTTTCTGCGCAAACGGACGCGCCGCCGTCACGCGGTCGGTCGCGCGCTTGAGTTTCGCCGCCGCGACCATCTTCATCGCTTTGGTGATTTGCTGCGTGTTTTTTACCGACTTAATCCGCCGGCGCATATCTAATAAACTTGGCATATTCTACTTTCTTAAGCTCTTATGTTTGAAGACTTTCAATTAATTCTTTCAATTCCGTATCGCTTATGTTTTCTCTTTCGGATTTGTCATAAACCGTCAACAAATTTACGATTGCTTTTTCATCTTCGACGGTCACGATGCTGATTAAATTCTTTTCGACATACGAGATAACTCTTGCCCCGCCGCTTTTGCCTTTCCCTTTGCTTTTTATTCTCAGCCTTATCTTATAAGCATTATTTCCAAGCGCCGTTCCTGCTTCAGGATTGACGAGCAATTTAGCTTCCAGTTCCGAAAGGTCATCGAGAAAAGACTTGTATTTTTTTATCAACGGCTTGGCGGCTTTTTTGAAACTTTCGGTAATCTTAACTTCTACTTTCATTGATAAAATCCGATAAGTCCTGAAGTTTTTTACCTTTTTTCCGCGCCTCTTTAACTTCCTGCATTCCGTCCCGAACGCTCGAAAAAATTTTTAATTTGTTCTGTAAACTTTCCAATCGCGCATTTATTCTCGCCCAGTCTTCATACGGCACAATAACCGAAGTCTTGTTTCCCTTTTCATCAATGTAAATTTGAATTTGATTCGGCATAACTGACTTCTATTTTAAACCTTCGACTACGGTTTGACGAAATGAATAATCGGGTCGCGCGGGCTGGTTCCGACGTCCGCATCAATTACTTTGTAACCGATTTTTTCCAGCATTTCACACGTTCTTTCCGTTCCCGCGTCATACCAGTGCCCTTGCCCGTCGGCGAAATCGTCCGTTTTGCGAAAAGTCGGTTTCGTCACTCTGGAAACCGTCTCGAAAACAATCCGCACGGGCGCCAGCTTTTTTCGTTTCGGCGCTAAGCCCTGCCAGATGTCGAATTTTTCTTCCGTCTCGACAAATTCGTTGTATTTCTTTTTGTCGGCGACGAGCCAGAAACAATTCGAGCCCGCTTTCAGCTTCGGAAAAATGTTTCGCGCGTATTCGCTGATGCCTTCAAACGAAACGTGGCACAGGCAGCCGAACGAAAACATATACGTAAAATAATCTTCCGGCAGCTCTTTGCATTCAAAATCCTGCACCTGAAAATATTTGACGTTTTTCGGATGATTCAAATATTCAAAGAACCGGTTGTATTCCGCCGAAAGCGCGTCCAGCGCCCAGACTTCTTTCGCGCCGAGCATCGTTTTCGTCCACGCGCCGCGTCCGGGTCCGATTTCCAGCGCAACGCTGTCGGGCTTGATATACGGCTTGATGCATCTCAAATAAGTCGCGTGCAAAACCGAGATATAACCGTAATTGCCGTAAGTCGATTTGGCGAGCGGATTCAGCGGGTCGCCCTCGTAATAACCGCCTTCCCAAAGCCCTTCAAACGACGCGATTTCTTCGGATAACTTCTCTTTCGACATACAAAGTCAGAACCGCCTGCGGTAGCGGGCGGTTGAAGTTTAGAGTCTCAAGTTTCTAATTATCAAATGAAGCGTATACAAAAACCTGAAACTTAAAACTTAAAACTCGAAACCTCTAACTTAAACCGCCCGCTACCGCAGGCGGTTCTGACCTGTCTTATGCGCCCGCGCCCGCCGCTTTCGCTTCCGTCCAGCGCGTCGATTTGAAATCTTCGACCGCTTCGCGCATCGAGGCTTTCAAGTCGTCGTCGATGGATTTTTTCGTGCGGAGCGTTTCCAAAACCGCCGGATGCGAGCCTTCGACGAATTTGAAGATTTCTTCTTCAAAGCGACGTAAATCGCTGACTTCGATGTCGTCCGCCAAGCCGTTCGTCACCGTCCAGATAATGAAAACCTGATTTTCGACCGGCATCGGCTGATACTGCGGCTGTTTCAAAATCTCGGTCAGACGTTTTCCGCGCTCAAGCTGCGACTGCGTCGATTTGTCCAAATCCGAACCGAATTGAGCGAACGCCGCCAGCTCGCGATATTGCGCGAGGTCGATGCGCAGCGTTCCCGCAACCTGTTTCATCGCCTTAATCTGCGCCGAGCCGCCGACGCGCGAAACCGAGTTTCCGACGTTGATAGCCGGACGCACGCCGGAGTTGAAAAGGTCGGATTCAAGGAAAATCTGCCCGTCGGTAATCGAAATCACGTTCGTCGGGATATAAGCCGAGATGTCGCCCGCCTGCGTTTCGATAAACGGCAAGCTGGTTAAGCTTCCGCCGCCGCGCGCGTCCGACATTTTCGCCGCGCGTTCCAGAAGGCGCGAGTGAAGATAGAAAACGTCGCCCGGATAAGCTTCGCGTCCCGGCGGACGTCTTAAGAGCAGCGAGATTTCGCGATACGCCGCCGCCTGTTTCGTCAAATCGTCGTAAATCGTCAGCGCGTGGCGTCCGTTGTCGCGGAAATATTCGCCCATCGCGACGCCCGAATACGGCGCTAAGAATTGCATCGCCGCCGGGTCTGACGCGGTCGCCGAAACGACAATCGTGTAATCCATCGCGCCGTAATCTTCGAGCTTTTTCACGACCTGCGCGACGGTCGATGCTTTCTGCCCGATGGCGACGTAGATGCAGATTACGTCTTTGCCTTTCTGGTTGATAATCGTGTCGATGGCGACGGCGGTTTTTCCGGTCTGGCGGTCGCCGATGATAAGCTCGCGCTGTCCGCGACCGATGGGAACCATCGCGTCAATCGCCTTCAAGCCGGTTTGCAGCGGCTCTTTGACGGGCTGGCGGTCGATGATGCCCGGCGCGATACGCTCGACCGGATTAAATGTGTCGGTCACGATATCGCCTTTGCCGTCAATCGCATTGCCGAGCGCGTCAACCACGCGACCAATCAGCGCGTCGCCGACCGGAACCGACATAATGCGTTTCGTGCGGCGCACTTCGTCGCCTTCCTTGATTTTCTGAAAATCGCCGAACAGCACGCAGCCGACCTTGTCTTCTTCGAGGTTCAGCGCGAGACCGCGAACGGCGTGCGGGAATTCCAAAAGCTCGCCCGCCATCACCTTTTCCAGCCCGTGAATTTCGGCAATGCCGTCGCCGACTTTAATAACCGTGCCGATTTCCGAAACGGTCATACTGGCGTCAAAATTTTCAATCTGTGAACGAATAATCTCGTTAATTTCGTTGGCTTTTATTGCTTCCATAATTTTAGTGGATAGTTGATAACTGATAGTTGATAGTTTTTCTTTCACTATCAGTTATCAGTTATCAACTATCAGTTAATTTCTAATCATCTGTTCTTTCAAATTTTCCAATTGCGTTTTGACGGAGCCGTCGTAAACGGTCGAGCCGATTTTGGTGACGACGCCGCCGATAATATTTTGGTCGATGTTAAAATTCAGGCTGACGTTTTTGCCCGTCAGCTTGCTTAAATTGTTTCGCAGCTCGGCTTGTTCTTCAGCCGAAAGCGGGCGCGCCGAAACGACCGTCGCCGCGACCGCGCCGGAGCGTTCTTCCATCACGGAAGCGAATTTTGCGTTGATTTGCTCAAGCTCGGTCAGGCGATTGTTGCGCAGCAGAACGCGCAGGAAATTGGCGGTCGTGCGCGACGGCTTCGCTTTTTCGATTAAGTTTTCCAGAAGCTTTTCCTTACCGGCGTGCGCGACAGCCGGATTGCGAAAAACGTTTATCAAATCGGCGTTGGCGGTCATCATCGCTTCCCACTGTTTCAATTCGGATTTGATGATTTCCGATTCCGGCGATTTTTCGACGACATCAGCCAGCGCGGCGGCATAGCGGCGGGCGACGGTTTCACCACTCATTATTGCAGACCTCCGATTGATTGAATATTGGTTTTCACCAGACGCGCGTCCGCCTGCGGCGTCATTCCCTGTTTAATCATTTCTTCCGCTAAACGAATCGTTTCTTCGGCGGACAATTTGCGAAGCTGCTGCCGGGCTTGCTGCGCGGCGCGACTTATTTCGTTTTCGGCTTGCTCGCGCAGTTTGGTGATTTCAAATTCGGTCTGCTCGATGATGCGCTGTTTTTCCAATTCGGCTTCGCGCTCGGCTTTGGTCAAAATGTTTTCTCTTTCCGCTTCGAGGCGCGCCAGCTTCGATTCGGTTTCAATCAAACGCGCTTCGGCGGCTTTGCGTTCCTGTTCGGCGCGAATCAATTCGGCGCGAATCTGCTCGCGTTTGGCTTTAAAAGCGCTGCTCAGAGGCTTTTTCAGAAGATAAACCATAATGGCGAGGAAAATAGCCAGATTGATAAACTTCCACGCTTCGAAACCCGGATAATTGAGATACGGGTCGGCGTTCGTATGCCACCATTCGGCAAATCCGCCGCCGGCAGCCGTCGAATGACCGCCTTCGGCGAAAAGAAAAAAGAAGCTGTAAATAAATGCAAACATAAATTGATTTGAAATCTGAAATCTGAAATTTCAAATTAGACGTCAAAACTTACTTCAAAATATTCGAACTGATTTTCGCCGCCAAAACTTTGGCTTCCGTCGCGATTTGCTGACGCGCCGTTTCCGTCTGGCGGGCGATTTCGTCTTTTTCGGTCGCCAATTTTTGCTCGACTTCCGTCTTGACGGTTTCGACTTGCGCCTGTTTTTCGGTCAGCGCCGCTGTTCTTTCGGCTTCGATTTTATTGTAGCCTTCCAGACGCGCTTCGCGCATCACGCTTTCAAAACGCGCGTTTTTCTCGGCGACCTGCTGCAAAATTTCTTCGGCTTCGCCGAAACGACCGCCTTTGTTTTTCTCGCGCGAGGCGATGACCCGATTAATCGGGCGAAAAAACGTGCGGTTCAGGATAAAAATCATCAACAGAATCAGCGCAATGTGAATCAGGATTGTGCCGTCCGGCACAAGCTGAATTGCACTACTTTCGGCAAAAGCTAAAACGACCATAATATTCAATTTTTAAAGTATGAATTGCCAGTTGTCAGCAGCGAGAAAAATCGCTTACTTTCAAAAGAATCAAGCATATCACGCCCGCATTTAGCGGTCAAGGAACAAGAACGGCAGGTTTGTGATTTTTTTCACTAAATTAATTTTCGCTCAATTTTCAACGCTTTTACACCATTTCGTATCAAGGACAAACTATATAGAATACGCCTCTTCAGGAATCGCTTGGAGATTGCATAAAAATCGCATAAAATGCGTCGTCGTAAATGCTGAAATCGAAGGGCATAACTTTTGCTGTCAGGCGGGATTAAAAGCTGAAGCGTTTTTTTTCGACAGCTTTCTCTTCCAAAAAAACAAGTTAGATACTGTTACAAGCAAGTAAGGAGAAAGTATATGCGTTTAGCCAGTTTTCCTTGGGCATTCGTTCTGTTAATGCCTCTTCTGTTATTTGACACCGTTTTTGCCAATCCAACCGATGATTACATACCGGACGTGACGGCGCGCGTGGCGCGAATCAGTTTCCTGCGCGGCGACGCGCAAATAAGACGCGCCGGCAGCGACGATTGGGAGCGCGCTTCATTAAATCTGCCCGTCGTCGAAGGCGACCAGATTGCGACCGAAGCGAACTCGCGTCTTGAAATTCAATTCGACCGCGATTCTTTCCTGCGTCTCGCGGAAAATTCCTATCTAAAAATTATAACTTTAAGAGATGAAGGCGTTGCCTTGAGTCTTCCGCAAGGAACCTTGAGCCTGCGCGTTTTTAACTTTGATAAAAACCGGACTTATTTCGAGATTGACGCGCCGCAGACGACCGTTTCCGTCCAAAAAACCGGAATGTATCGCCTCGATGCCGGCGACAAAGATTCGACCGAAGTTCGCGTGACGGCGACCGACGGCGCCGAAGCCAGAGTTTATTCGGAAAATTCCGGCTTTACCTTGCGCAACGGGCGCAGCGCTTTGATTTATCTTGACGGCTCGAACGCCGGCGAATGGGATATAGCTGACGCCGCGCGCTACGCCGACGCCTGGGACGAATGGGTGCTGGAACGCGACGCGCGCATTGCCAAGCTTCTGCGCGACGCTTATTACGATAAATATTACGACCGAGACGTATACGGCGCGGAAGATTTAAGCGATTACGGCGAATGGGTTTACACCAAAAAATACGGCTGGGTTTGGCGACCTTATCGAAATTCCACTGCCGGTTACGACGATTGGTCGCCGTATCGCTACGGTCAATGGCGCTGGATTCCGCCTTACGGCTGGACATGGGTGAACGACGAGCCGTGGGGCTGGGCGACTTATCATCACGGGCGCTGGATTTACGTCGACGGCGATTGGTGCTGGACGCCGTATGCTTATTATCGCCCGCAGCGCAGCTGGTGGCGTCCGGCGTTGGTGGTTGTAAGCTGGATAGGCAATAACGTTTGCTGGTATCCGCTGCCGTACACTTACGGTTATTACAACTACAACAGCCATTACCATCACAATTACCACAACAATAACAACAATAATACAGGCGGCGGCAACCCGACGCCGACGCCGATGCCGAACGCCGTGCCCGTTCCGCTGCCGGGCAAAGGTCCGAAGGTTCCGCCTTTGGAAGCGATTCCGCCGGGCGCGGTCGTCACGGTTGCCAAAGAGCAATTCGGCAATCAGACAAGAGGCGCGAAGACCGCTCCGCTCGATGTCGCCAAACTGGTTTTATCGAAAGACCCGGACAAGATGATTAAAGAAGTGCCGCCGCTTCCCGTCGGAATCGACCGGAAAACGGCGCTCAGAAATGAAATCATCATCGAAAAACCGCGCGTCAAATCCGAGCCGGTCGCGAAAACCGGGGTCGTCGAGCGCAAAGTCGGCGTCGCGATGGACGAAGAAATTCGCCAGAAGAAAGTTTTCGAGGACAGAAAGCCGGTGAATCGGCAGAACGGTGTCGAGCCGGTCAAAAGCACGATGGAAAGCAACGGCGGCAACACGGAAATTCGCAAGACCGGCGCGGTCGAACGCGCTCCGGTGCGTCCCGCCATCCGGCAGGATGAAACCAATAACAACGGCAATCAAAAGCCGCGAACCGAAAATCCGGTGCGCCCGCCGCGCAATAACGACCAGCAGGTGGTCAAACCGCGCCGCGACGAAAACCAGACTCCGGTTTATGTTCCGCCGCCGCGCGAAGAAACTCGCGAGCGACCGCGACCGCCGGAACCGGTGCGCAACGAGCCGCGCAACGAGCGACCGCGCGAAGAACCGAAACCGGAGCCGCGCCGCGAGGAATCAAAGCCTGCGCCGAAAAGCGATTCGAAGCCCGAATCGAAACCAACGCCGCCTCTGGAAAATAAAAGTAAAAAGGATGGCTAGGTTAGAGGCGAAAAAGAAAAGAGTTTTGAGTACCAACTTTAGCTGGCTTTAGCTTAGAGAATCAGCCGCGACTCAAAACCTTAGAAAAACGGGACGCCGATTTTTCAGGATTGTTGAGGATAAATTAAGATTTAAATCCTAATAAATCTTACTCAATCTTAAAAAATCAGCGTCCCGTTTCTTTTTTATCGAACGCGTTATAAAGATTTCTGCAAAAAGATTTCGCGGTTAATCGCTTTCGGGTCGCCCAGCACGATAAAGCGCAGATTCTTCATATATTTTTGCGAGACGCGCTGCACGTCGGCGGGCGTCACCTGCTTGACTTTATCCAGAAAGCCGAAGGCGTTGCGCCAGCCGCCGCCTATAAGCTCGTATTTGGCAAGCTCGCCAGCCTGCGCGGCGTTGGTTTCCTGCCCGACGTAATAAGTCGTCAAAAACTGTCCGGTGACGCCGGAAATTTCCCTTTCGTCAACCTGCTCGTTTTTCAAATTTTTGATTTCGTTCAGCATGACGCTGATTGCCTGATTGGCATCGACCGCCGTCACGTAAATGTTTCCCGTGCTGACGCCGAGCGCGTTCATATCGGCGCTTGGCGCATACGATAGATTACGCTTGACGCGGACTTCTTCAAAAACGCGGTCGCGCAAAAGCGTTGTCGCCACGCGCATCGCGTAAAAATCGGGACTGGCGACCGAAGGCGCGTCGAAAACGCCCTGAATGTAATTCGTCGGCAAAGCGCGCGTCGTTATATCGAGCGTCGGCTCGGAAAATTTAAAAGCGGTCGCGGGCGGTTCCTTGTAAGCGCCTTTCGGCAGTTTTCCGAACGCGTCGGTGATGCGTTTCTGCAAATCAGCCGCGTCCAAATCGCCGACAATCACCAGCAGAAGCTGCGATGTTTGCAGCACTTTCTGGTGATAAGCGCGCAAATCGTCGGCGGTGAATCTGGAAACGGTCTCCATCGTTCCGCGCGGGTCGTTTGAATACGGGTGATTCGCGTA
>DASVWG010000389.1:0-5726 GCA_036389695.1 Pyrinomonadaceae bacterium | reverse complement strand
GGATTTCAGATTGTTCATAAATTTAATTTTGATTATAAAGACCGGCAGTTCAGTAGCTTTGTCGAACTTAAAAGCTGGAAACAAGGGAAACGCTGTTTCTTAATCTTAGTAATTTTCAAAGGGGAAAAGCAAAGCCCTTTGATAAATAAAGAGAGGTTGACGGCGGAAAAACGCTGGCGCGCCTGAAAATTTTTTCGGAGACGAAAACAATCTCGATTAGTAAATTTTCCGCATATTTTTACGGCTCAGCGCAAAAACAGCCTGCTTTTATACCAACGGAAATAATATATCTATTATGTGATGCATCGCACAGACAACTTTTCTCTGTTTCGATAACATCTTTCATTGCTTTCATTTATTCATTTTTGACAGAGGCAATGAATAGGAATATCAGATAAGCTGCATTCTTGTAAGGAAAAGCTTCTTTGTGGCTCTTAAAGCTAATTTTTGTGCAAAGCTTATTTTTACATCCGATGTTAAATGACTTGACATTGATTCTAATTTGCCTATAATTCAACGAGTTCTAATAATTCCAAACACCAAGCTGGTATTCTGCGAACACGAGAGACCGTCGGTGGGTATAGGTCGCCCAATCAATTTGTTCCCTGCAGTTAAAACGGTCAATTCCAGTGCAGCAGGCTGATAACTACGTCAAATTATGCGGTTGGTTAAATCCGTAACTTTGTCCTGAATTTCAGTTAAGGGATTGAAAGCGGATAGAAGTGTATTTTGGCGAAAATTATAAACGAGCCATCGGGAATAGCCGTCTGGCAATAATCTTTTTAAAGACAAAAACAGTTTGAAAACAATTCAGAATGACAGGTTACGCAGGAACAATCGCCAGCTTCCCCATTATCAGGCAAGCGATTTTATCCGTCCTGTCGCCCGCATTCTGAGAATATATTCAGCATATTGCCGCAGGGATAAAAGCCAAGCCTGTATCAGTTTTTCCGAAAGCGAAACCGGCGTTTCGTTTTGCGGTCAGACAATCTCCCACAGCGACAACGGTATGAGCGTAGAGTTTTAATCGCGCGGCACTTATCCATTTTTGATAACGAACAAGCCTGGTCGTTATCAAGCAAAATTTTAGTAACAGTTGAGAGGAAGACTTATGAGTACCCCTAAAAGCAATTTCCCTTTGCGCAAAAGGCGGTTTATCGCCGTTTTGAGCGCTTTATTATTGCTGGCGCTGGTCGGTTCGACACTGGCGAGCGCCGCTGAAGTCTCACTTTTTGGTTCGTTCAAGCAGCTAATCGGCTTGAATGCAATCGAGACTTCGATTTCCGCTCCGGCGCAGGAGCAGCAGCAGACGGGCGCGACAACGCAGCCGCTCGTGATTGGAACCTGCGACACGGCGGGACCGATTGAAGTGGAATCGACGGGCGGAACGACTGCCCCGACCGCTTACGCAACGCTCAAACTGGCATTTGACGCCATTAACGCCGGAACGCATACCGGCTCGATCAACATCGAAGTCTGCGGCAACACGACCGAGACAGCCAGCGCTGTTTTGAACTCAGGCGCGGTCGCTCCGGCTTCTTACACCGACGTCACGGTTCGCCCGGTAGGCGGCGCGAGAATTATCGAAGGCTCGATCGTCGGCGGAGTCATCAAACTGAACGGCGCGGACAACGTGACCATCGACGGTCGGCAGGGCGGCGCCGGAACGGCGCGCGATTTGACCGTTCGCAACAACAGCACGGCGGCGGCGACGGCAGCCATCTGGCTGGCGAGCGTCGCGGCGGGCAACGGCGCGGCAAACAATACCGTCCGCAATCTGGAAATCGCGGCGGGCGCGAATATGACCGCCAGCGATAACTCGACGTTCGGCATTATCATGAACGGCACGACGATAAGCACGACGGCAAACGGCATCGATAACGACAACAACCAGTTTATCGCCAACCGCATCATCAAGGCGCGTTACGGCATCGTTACCCGAGGCACGACGACGGATTTGAACATCAGCCCGGTCGTGACCGACAACATCATCGGACCGGTGGCGTTCGGCACTGACCAAATCGGTAAAACCGGCATCTTTATGCAAGCCGATACGGGCGCGACCGTTTCGCGGAACATTGTGCAGTTCGTCGGCTGTCTCGACGCACAAACCTGCACCGGCGCAGACCGTATGGGCATCGCCATAGGTGCGGAGTCCTGGAGCGTGACCGATACATCGACGATTACTTCGGCGAATTACACGGTCACGAAAAATATGGTTCACGACGTCGTTGAAGAAAACACTTTCTCGGCGGTCGGCATCAGGTTGGGCACGACGCAGAGCGGCAGCCCGACCGGTAATCTCATCGCCAACAACTTTGTTTACAACGTGCGCGCCGACGCGACCAGCGGCGACCAGACCTGCGGCATCGGCGTCGCCGGCGGCAATGGCGACCGTATCGTTTTCAACTCGCTCAGCCTGACGGGCGACGTCGACCCGCTGGCATCCGCCGCGTCGACGACCTACGGCAACGCGATACGCATCAACGGTGCAAACGGAACGAACAACGCCAACTTTGTCGTTCAGAACAACAGCATTTATCTCGACTTAAGCAGTTCGAGCACGGCGGCGCTGCGCTTCTACGCGATTACGCTTAGCTCAAACACTTATTCATTCGGCACGGGCGGTTTGAATTACAACAACTACTACATCAATCCCGCCAATACGCAGCTGCGGACGGGCGGTTTGGGAACAAATACCGGCTCTGCGATTACGACTGAATTTGCCACGCTGGCAAACTGGAAGACGGCTCTGACGCCGCCGCAGGACGCCAACTCGATTCAAGCCGACCCACAGTATGTTTCGCCGACTTCGGATTTACACATTACTGCAACTTCGCCGAATGAAAGCGCGGGAACACCGATTGCGGGCGTGACTGACGACATCGACAGTCAGGTCAGACCGAACGGTCCGACGCCGGACATCGGCGCTGACGAAATCGCGCCGCCGGCGACGCCGGGCGTGCTGCAATTCAGCAACGCAACGTATTCGGGTCGCGAAGGAAATACAGTCACGGTGACCGTCAGTCGTTCCGGCGGTTCGGTCGGCACGGTAACGGTCGATTACGCGACGACCGGCGGCACGGCGACCGGCGGCGCATCCTGCGGCGCAGGCATCGATTACGTCACCACTTCCGGCACTTTAACCTTTGGCGACGGCGTGTCGAGCCAGACCTTTAATATTCAGCTCTGTTCCGACGGAGTTATCGAAGGAACGGAAACCATCGGTCTGCAGTTAACCAACGCGACCGGCGGCGCGACTATCGGCGCGCAAAGCACCGCGACAGTGAATATTATTGACGTCGAAACCTTTAACGGCGCGGTGAGCGTCGGTACCGGTCAAACTTATACGTCTTTAACCAATCCGGGCGGTCTGTTCGAGTATCTGAACAACGGTAATATCACGGGCAACGTGATTATTAACATCACTTCGGACTTGACGGCGGAAACCGGAACGGTAGCTTTAAACGAGCTTGCCGGCGGCTTTACCATTACGATTCAGCCGAGCGGCGGCGCGCGTCTGATTTCCGGCAGCAATGCTAACGCTCTGCTCGATTTCAACGGCGCGGACAACGTGACTATTACCGGTCTGACGGGCACGAACAATCTGACCATCAGAAATACCGGCACGGGCGCGGCGGTTCGCTTTATCAACGACGCGTCGAACAACACCGTGACGAAAACCACTCTGGAAGCGGGCAGCAATTCGAGCGTTCTGTTTATCAGCACCGGCATCACGACCGGCAACGACAACATCACGATTGACGGAAACCTGATTCGCGACCGCACGGACGCTGCCGGCGTGCCGTTTAACTCGATTAACGTCATCGGAACATCGACGGCGGTTTCGAACAGTAATATTCTGATTAACAACAATCAGATTCTTAACTTCCTGCAGGCGGGCATCGTTATCGGCACGAGCGACAACATCACTTTTACCTTTAACGACGTTTTCCAGTCGGCATCGCGTACGACGGCTCTGTTCGGCGTCGCGGTCAACAGCGCGGCGGGCACGAATCTATTCTCGCAGAATACGATTCACGACCTGACGACGACGCTGGCGACGACCGGCATGGCGTTTAACGACGCGCGAAGCACGACCGTTTCGAGAAACAATATCTTCAATTTCCCGAGCACGACCGGCTCGACCGGCGTCTTGACGGGAATTTTGTCGAACGGTTCGAGCGGCAATCCGGCATCGTTGACGATTGTCAACAACATGGTTTCAATTATTCCTTCGTTTACCAACGCGCAGAATATCTTCGGAATCAGAGACTTCGGCTTTGCCGGAAACACGTTCAGCTCTTATTTCAACTCGGTGTTGATTAGCGGAACGGGTTCCGGAACGGCTAACACATGGGCTTGCCAGCGCGGATTCAGCGCGCCGACCGCTTACACGATGATTGACAACATCTGTTTCAATAATCGCACGGGCGGCACGGGCAACCACTTTGCCGCAGGCGACCAATCATCAAATACGGGAACGTTCGTTTCCGACTACAACATCTTTGTCGGAACCGGCGCGACCGCCGCGAATTTCTTCGACAAAGCCACCAGCAGCACGGCTGTTCCGGTCGATTTTGCCTCGTGGCAGGCGGGACCGCCGACGCGCGACGCTAACTCGCAGGCGAGCAATCCGGGCGGCAATTACACCGTCGCGAATATGTTCGTCGCGCCGAACGATTTGCACCTGAACACAACGGGCACGAATCCGGCGCTGAACGCGGGAACTCCGGCGGGCGGCGTGACCAACGACTTTGACGGTCAAACCAGACCGAGCGGAGCGGCGCCGGAAATCGGCGCGGACGAAATCGTTCCGGTCGTGGTGACAAACGTTCAATTCAGCTCGGCGACTTACACGGGAGCCGAAGGCACGAGCGCGACGATTACCGTGACGCGCACCGGCGATACGACCGGCGCCAGCACGGTCAACTTCGCGACTTCGGACGGCACGGCAACCGGCGGCGCATCCTGCGGCGCGGGCGTCGATTACGTCACGACTTCGGGCACGCTGAACTTTGCGGGTGGCGAAACGAGCAAGACCTTTAACGTTACGCTTTGTTCGGACGCGGTGGTGAAAGGCGACGAAACCGTCAACCTGACGCTTTCCAGCCCGAGCGGCGCGACTCTCGGCTCGCCTTCGACGGCTGTTTTGACAATCACTAATGTCAACCCGACGATGCCGGGAACGCTGGCTTTAAGCTCGGCAACTTATTCTGTCGGCGAAGCGGGCGGAACGGTGACGATTACCGTTAACCGCACGGGCGGAACCGACGGCGAAGTTTCAGCCAGCTACAGCCTGACGGACGGAACCGCGACGGGCGGCGCAGCCTGCGGCGGTTCGGTCGATTATGTCAATACCGGCGGTACGGTCACCTTTGCGGGCGGTCAATCAAGCCAGACGTTCACTGTGGCGATTTGTAATGACGCCGCAATTGAAGGTAACGAAACATTCACCGTGACGCTTTCCAGCCCGACGGGCGGAGCGACCATCGGCTCGCCTTCGTCGGCAACCGTTACTATTACGGATGACGATGTGGCGCAGCCGGGCGTTCTGGCTCTCAGCTCGGCGACTTATACGGTCGGCGAAGCAGCCGGAACCGTCACGATTACGGTCAATCGCACGGGCGGCACGGATGGCGCGGTCGCGGTCAATTACACGTTGGCTGACGGCACGGCGACCGGCGGCGCGGCTTGCGGCGGCGCGGTCGATTACGTCAACACGG
>DASVWG010000388.1:0-7113 GCA_036389695.1 Pyrinomonadaceae bacterium | reverse complement strand
CGAACGTCGTCATCGAAGTCGGCGGTCACACGGACAATCGCGGTCAGCCCGCCGACAATCAGAAACTTTCGGAAAACCGCGCCAACGCCGTCAAAGACGCGCTGATAAAATTTGGTGTCAACCAGGACATTTTGCAGATGAAAGGCTACGGCGCAACAAAACCGAAATCTTCCAACGACACGGAAGACGGCAGATTCCAAAATCGCCGAATCGAATACACAGCGCTATCGAAATAAGGGCTGAAGGATGAAGGATGAGGGATGAAATAATTTTGAATTTTGAATTTTGAATTTTGAATGAAAGATTTTGATAAACTCAAAATTCAAAATTTTCTTTATTCATCCCTCATCCTTCATCCCTCATCCCTCAAACGCTTCGTGCAATTAGCCATTGCGCGAAGAAATAAGTCAAGAGAATAAGCAGTTTAGCGAGAAAAAATTCGTCGTTAAACTTGTTGTAAGCCAGCAGCGAATCGGACAAAACGAAAACAATCGCGCCCGTCAGAGCGAAAACGGCTGGCGGCGTTTTTTGCGTCAGGTAGAAATTCAAAGCCGCGCCGAGCATCGTCGAAATCGCCAGCGCGTAGACGACGACCGGAATCTTCAAATTTTCGGGAACGCCGCCGGAAACCAGCGTAAAAATCGCTAATCCGACCAGATAAGCCGCAAGCGAAACCGGCTTAAATTTCCCCGCGCCCGCTTTGGAAAACGCCGCAATGTAGCACAGATGCGCGACGAGAAAGCTCGCCAGCCCGAAAACAAAATTTCGCGGATTTATCAAAAACGTGTCGCCGACGACCGAGAAAACAAAACCCGCCAGAATCGCCCAGCGATAAAAACCTTTTCTTTCGCCATAAAACCAAGCCAGAGCAATGATGAAAATCATCGTCAGCGGCTTGAAAAAATACACGAAGCGCTTGTCCGCGTAATCAAAATAAATCGTCAGGACGGCGCAAAGAAAAGTTAAAAGCGAAAGAATTTTCATTATTCAAAACAACGACACGAAAAGATAAAAAAAGAAATTTACAGGGATAAAGGGGATTGACAGGGATAAGCAAGCAGAGCTTACGATTTATTTCAAATTTCAAATCTCAAATCTCAAATTGTTTTCCATCTCCTTCATCCCCATCATCCCTGTTAATTCTTCTTATCAAAGAATCAAGCGTTTATCGCCCGCGCGGCGCGTCCTTTTTTCGCGGTCGAAATATTCGAGCAGCGGAATCGCGTATTTGCGCGAGATTCCGGCGATTTCTTTAAACGTCGCGACGTCGATTAATCTGTCCGGAGTCTCGGCGGCGTAAGCTTTCAATTTGTTAATCAATTCGTCGAGCGCATCGCGGCGGAAATAAAAATCTTCCGTGACTTTGACAATCTCCGAAGCGTTCAGAAAAAGCTGAAAAACTTTGCGCGCCTGCCGCCGGTCGAGCTTTGTGCCGCGCACGGCTTCGTCGAGCGCCGCGTCCAGCACCGGGACTTCCAATCGCGCCCGAGCGTAAATTTTTTCCAGCCTTTCGCGCAGGATTTTTTCTTCGGCGGACAATTCCAGGTTATGCGCGACGGCGCGCACCGAATCTTTTTCCGCCGCGATTTTTTCTTCTTTTTCCAGAGCTGCGAGAACCGTTTTGAAAATTTCCAGAGGAAGGCGCGCAAAGATTTTTTCGCGCAGCGTTTCGCGCCCGATGCCTTTCGAAAGCGGCTCGCGGCGATGATGCGCTTCGATTTCCGCTAAAGTTTTCGCTTTCAGATTTTCAAACGGCGTTCGCGCCAGATAAAAACCGGCGGCTTCGACGACCGCTTTTTTCTCCGTATTTTCCGCCAGAGCTTTGCGCAAAACGCTTTCGCGCCAGCCCGTTCGCGACTGCAAATCGTTAAAATCAGCGCCGCCCGCGCCCGCCGTTTCGAGATAAATTTTGAGCTGCCGCGCTTTGTCGCCCGCGTTTTCGGCTTCGATTAAATTTTGCAGCACGCGGCGCGCGTTTTCCGTGTCTTTGCGGCGGTGTCTGACGGCTTGCGCGTCCAAAACGCGACCGCCCGCGACGGTCACCTGCGGCGAATAACTGCGGATGATAAAACGCTCGGCGGGAATCGTCGCGACGGGCGTTTCGAGCCGGAGTTGCGCGAAATCTTTCGCGCCCGCCGCGATTTCGCCCGCTTCGTTTAAAACCTGAATTCTGGCTAAAGCCTCGATTGTGCCGAGATGAACGCGGACGCGCTGGCGCGATTTCAGAGCGCGTTTGGCATCTTTCAAAACTTCGATTTCCGCGTCGAAAATCTGCGTCGGAGCAAGTGCGTCCTTTTCGCACAAAACCATTCCGCGCTCGATTTCCGAGTGCTCGACGCCGCCTAAATTGACGGCGGCGCGTTGTCCGGCGCGCGCGGTTTTCACCGCTTTTCCGTGAGTTTGCAGCCCGCGCACGCGAACTTTTCTTTTTAAAGGCAGGATTTCCAGCTCGTCGCCTTCGCTGATTTCGCCGGAAATTAAAGTTCCGGTGACGACCGCGCCGAAGCCTTTCATCGTAAAAGAACGGTCAATCGGCAAACGCGTGACCGCTTCGTTTTTTCGCGCGGGAATCCCGGCGGCGAGATTTTTGAAGGCTTCTTTCAGCTCGTCGAGACCGGCGCCGGTTTTGGAGCTGACGGCGACGAGCGGCGCGTTTTCGAGAAAGGAATTTTCGACCAGTTCGCGCGCGTCGAGACGGACAAGCTCGAGCAGCTCGGCATCGACCATATCCGTTTTCGTCAGAACAATTAAGCCGGTTTTCGTTTCCAGCAGGCGGCAGATGTCGAAATGCTCGCGCGTCTGCGGCATCACGCCCTCGTCCGCCGCGATGACCAACGCGAGCAAATCGATTCCCGACGCGCCCGCCAGCATATTTTTGACGAATTTTTCGTGTCCCGGAACATCGACGAAGCCGATGCGCACGTCGCCCAAATCCAGTTCGGCAAAGCCCAGATCAATCGTGATGCCGCGCCGTTTTTCTTCCGGCAGACGGTCGGCATCGACGCCCGTTAGAGCCCGCACGAGCGAAGTTTTTCCGTGGTCGATGTGACCGGCTGTGCCGACGATTATGTCCATAAAGGCTTGAAAAAAGTTTAAAGTCCAAAGCCGCATCGTGTAAAGCAGGCGCGGCTTTGGACTTTATCGTTGAAATCTAATTTATTGCGTGACCTGAATAGATAAAATTGTCGCAACGACAGAGCAGCAGTTGATTTAATACAACAAAAACGCGGCGAAAAGCGGCACGCCGTGTGAAATTATAAGCACGGCAAACGCGCTGACGAGCGAGAAAAGCCAGGCGGCTCGTCCCGTCTGAATTTTAAATAATTTTAGAAACAGACGCTTGCAAAGCATCAGAAACAACGGAAAAAACAAAATTCCGAAAACGAGAAACGCGCCGATGCCGTAATCTTTGAGCGGAAATTTTTCGAGCGAGCCGTCCCAAGCCATCGCGAAAACGACGCCGAAGACGACAAAAATCACGAACCAGCCGACCGCAAAACCGATAAAATTCGTCAAAGCGGAAAACGCCAGCGAACGCCCGAAACTCGTCCAGCCTTTGTTTTTTATCAAAAAGGCTTCGAAAATCGTCATTCCGATGACGGCGACCAGGAAAATCAAAACGATTATCCATTCCCTGACAGAACCGGACATTTTTCACCTTCGCAAACACGATTTTTCCCGACTGCGCTTGTTCGTGCCGTGATTATAGACGTGAGGAAATGCAAAACGCAAAGGCAGAAACGCGAGCGGTGATGGAGCGTGTTTTAGTTCAGAGATTCGAGAGGTTAAGTTTTAACACGCTCCATCACTGTCGCGTTTCCGCCTTTATTGATTACGTTTTTGAAACTTTTTTCGTATACTTTAACTACAACAAATCTTCCAAAATCCAAGAGGAGACAGAAAATGCGAATTCTTCGTTTTATGACGGCTTTGATTGTCCTTTTGTCGGTGTGCGCGGCGACGCTGGCGCAGAGCAAAGGCTTCGATACGAGCCGGATGGACACTTCGACCGACGCTTGCATGGATTTTTTTCAATACGCCAACGGAACGTGGCTGAAAAATACGGAAATTCCAGCCTCGCAATCCAGTTGGGGAACTTTCAACATCCTGCGCGACAATAATACGGCGACGCTGCGGGAAATTCTGGAAAGCGCCGCCAAAGCCAATGCGCCGAAGGGCAGCAACACGCAGCTTATCGGCGATTTTTACGCCGCGTGTATGGACGAAGCGGCAATCGAAAAAGCGGGCGCATCGACGCTCGAGCCGTATTTCAAACAAATCAACGCAATCAAATCAGTCGAAGATTTGTCGCGGCAAATCGCGCAGATGCACAACACGGGCTTTCCCGCGCTTTTCAGCTTCAGCGGCGGCGCGGATTTGAAAAATTCGTCGATGGTCATCGTCAACGCCGGGCAGGGCGGCTTGAGCCTGCCGAACCGCGATTATTATCTGCAAAGCGACGCGAAATCGCAGGAAACGCGCTGGAAGTTCACTGAATATATGACGAATATGTTTCGTCTGCTCGGCGACGAACCGGCGACAGCGACGGTAAACGCGCAAACCGTGATGAACATCCAGACGCGTCTGGCGGTCGCGGCGATGCCGCAGGTCGAGCTGCGCAATCCCGACAATCGCTACAACAAAATCGCCGTGACGGCGGCGCAGGAAATCACGCCGAATTTTTCGTGGGCGAATTATATGACGACGCGCAATGTTCCGGCGGTCACGGAAATCAATCTCGGACAGCCGATTTTTTTCAGGGAGCTCAACGCGATGCTCCGCGAAGTTCCGCTCGAAGACTGGAAAACTTATCTGCGCTGGATGACGATAAACTCAGCCGCGCCGGCGCTCTCGAAAGCTTTCGCCGACGAGAATTTTAATTTTTATTCCAGATATTTAAGCGGCACGAAAGAAAAACAGCCGCGCTGGAAAACCTGCGTCAACGCCGTGGACAGCAATCTCGGCGAAGCGCTCGGGCAGGAATACATCAAAAAAGCTTTCACGCCCGAATCCAGAGCGCGGATGAACGAGTTGATTGACAATCTTCTGGCGGCGATGAAAGAACGCGTCAACAAGCTGGACTGGATGAGTCCGGAAACGAAAAAACAGGCGCAGGCGAAAATCGCGAGCTTCAAGCGCAAAATCGGCTCGCCCGATAAGCTGCGCGGTTACGAAGGCTTAACCGTCTCGCGCGATTCCTATGCGGCAAACCTTTTCCGCTCAGACCAGTTTCGCGTGCGCCGCAATCTTCTGGATATTAACCAGCCGGTCGACCGCGGGCGCTGGGGCTTTACGCCGCCGACCGTCAACGCTTCGTATTCGGGCGTGAACAATGACATCACGTTTCCCGCCGGAATTTTGCAGCCGCCATTCTTCAATTCGGCGGCTGACGACGCGATAAATTACGGCGCTATCGGCGCGGTCATCGGGCACGAAATCTCGCACGGTTTCGACGATTCGGGCAGCCGTTTCGACGCCGAAGGAAATCTGAAAATGTGGTGGACGAAGGAAGACCGCGCTAAATTTGAAGAACGCGCCTCGTGCATCGTCAAACAATTCAACGAATACGAAGTTCAGCCGAAGCTATTCATCAACGGCAGCTTGACGCTCGGCGAAAACATCGGCGATTTTGCGGGTTTGACGATTGCCTACGAGGCTTACAAAAAGTCTCTGGAAGGCAAACCGCGTCCGGCGAATATCGACGGCTTTACGCCGGAACAGAGATTTTTTCTCGGCTGGGCGCAGGTCTGGGCGGGCAAATACACGCCCGAAGCCGAGATTTTGCAGGTGAAAACAAACTCGCACTCGCTGCCGCGCTGGCGCGTCAACGGTCCGCTCTCGAATATGCCGCAGTTCGCGCAAGCCTTCGGCTGCAAATCGGGCGATAAAATGGTTAGAACGGACGCGTGTCTGCTCTGGTAAGCTGAAAAAGTGGTAAACGGTAAGTGGTAAGTTACAGTTTCAAAAAACCGAACTTACCACTTACCGTTTACCGTTTACCACTAAATTTATTTAACGAATTCATCCCAAATCGCCCGCGTTATTTTCGCTATCACTTCTTCGCGCGTCGTCCCGTCAGCTTTCGAATCGGAAACAAAAATTGAAACCGCCAGATGTTTTCCGTTCGGCAGAGTGACGAGTCCGACATCGTTTGTCGCGCGCGTCAAGCCGTCGAAAGTATTGGAAGTGCCGGTTTTATGTGCCACGACGGTTCCGGCGGGCAGCAAGCCTTTAATGCGTTTCGCGCTCGTCGGCGTTTCCGTCATCCATTGCAGAAGCAAGGCGCGATTGCTTGCCGAAAGCACGCCGCCCGCGTGCAGCAGGCGCAATAAATCGTTGGTCGCTTGCGGCGAACTCCAGTTTTGATACTGCACCGCTTCGTCCTGCGACATCGCTTTTTCGGTCGTGGCGACGACGATGTCTCTGACGCCGACGTCGCGCAGATATTTCGTCACCGCGTCCGCGCCGCCGACGGTTTTCAGCAGCACATCGCAAGCCGTGCCGTCGCTGTCGGACACGGAATATTTCAAAATATCGGTCAGACTCATTTCCGTTCCCTGCGGGAAGCGGTCGCGAATCGGGCTGCGAAGCTGTTGCGGAACCAAATCGCTTTTTTCGATGCGTATCTTTTGCTCCAGCTTCAGATTTCCCTGCTCGACCTGTTTCAAAACCGCCATCGCGATGGGAAATTTATAAACGCTCTGCATCGGGAAATGCTCGTTTTCGTTTAAGCCGAACGCTTCGCCGGTTTCCAAAACGAAAGCCGCGACCCCGACTTTTCCCTGTGCGCCGGCGGCTATTTCTTCAATTCGTTTTTGCAGCGCACCTTTCGCCGTATTTTTAACTTCGGGCGTCACCGCTTGCGCCGGCGCGTCTACCGGATTTTCATTTTTGACTTTATCGCATCCGGAATTGACGCTCAGGCAAATAATAATAAACAGGAATAAATGTAAATTTCGTGACAATGTTGTTTTCATCTTCTATCTCCCGCCCGTTTGAGCGCAATTATATTTTACAAACACAAAGGCAGAAACGCGACAGTGATGGAGCGTGTTTGAAACGATGAACGATGAACGCGGAACGATGAATAGCAATTTATTCATCCCGAATTCA
>DASVWG010000387.1:0-3560 GCA_036389695.1 Pyrinomonadaceae bacterium | reverse complement strand
GCGACGAACGAATCGGGCGTTATCTACGCCAACCAGACGGCAGCGGCTCCGACCTTCAACGCGACGACGCGTGTTGTCAGCAACGGCTCGCCGATCAATCCGTAATCGGTTTAACCCGAATTTAGCTTAGGACACAAGCAGAATAAGCCTTAAAACTTATTCTGCTTGTTTTGCATAAAAAAAGTAGAAAATGCAAAACGCAAAATGCAAAGTGCAAAATATCAGGATTCAGGATTCAGGATTAAATCCTCTCTTCCATTTTGCACTTTGCATTTTGCGTTTTGCATTAATAAACGTTTTGCGCTCTGCATTTTGAATTTTGCGTTTCAGACCTATGCTTAATTATTCAACCGCCAGATTCAGTCCGGTTAATTTATGGATATTCGCGCTTTGGTTTGCGCTGCTTCTGATTCCGCTGCTGCGGCTCATTCCCAATCCGGCAAGCATTACCGGCAATCCGTGGAGAGTCGAATTGTTTGCCTCGTTTTTTCTTTGCCTCGCCGTCGTCCGGGCTTTGCTCAAAAAAACCCGCCTCGAAGTAAATCTGCCCGTTCTCGTACCGTTTCTGTTATTTATCGCGTGGAGCGGGATTTCGTTTCTCTGGGCTGAAAGCGGGCAGGCGGTCGCGCATCACACGCTCATCTGGGCAAGCTATCTGCTTTTTTATTGTTTTTTTCTGTATCTTTTAAAATCTCAAACGAGCCGCAAAGCTTTATTCGCCGCGCTGGCAATCGTTTTTTTGATAATCGCCGTTTCGTGTTTTTTCGATTCGGTGACGATTGTCGATTTCGCCGCGGACGAAGGGCATTTTCGCACGCGCTACGCCCGTTACGCCGAGCTTTTCGCGACGCTCGCGCCGCTTTTCTGGGCTTTGGCTTTGCAGGTTAAAAACCGTAAAAATCAATTTATTTTTCTGGCAATCGGTGCGGCTTTCTGGCTCGGCGTGATGTTTTCGCTGAGCAAAGGCGCGTTTCTCGCCGGAATCTGCGGCTTCGCGGTATTTTTCGCGGCTTCCCTGATTTTCTCGAAAAAAGTTTACGACCGGCGGAAAATCGCCGTTCTCGCCGTGGTCTGGCTGATTATCACCTGCGGCTCGCAAATTTCCTTTACGCCGAATTCAAACACACCGGCGACAGCCGATTATCTAGCCGGAAGAACCGCCGACAAATCCAGAAACACGACGACGATGCGGATTTTCACCTGGAAAATCGCGCAGCAGATGTTTAGCGACCATTCTTTAACGGGCGTCGGCGCTGATAATTTCGGTCTGGAATTCAAAAATTCCCGCATTAATTACGCGGCGAATAATCCGAACGACGAGCTTCTGTTCGTCGCCGAAGATTACATGGTCGAGCGCGCGCACAACGAGTTTCTGCAAATATTTGCCGAGCTCGGCGCAATCGGCGCGATGATTTTTCTCGCGCTCGTCGGCGGCTTTCTGTTTTTGCTCGGAAAAGCTTTTATTGCCAACGGCTATCGTTTTTCGCCCGTTTTGTGGGCTTGCGTCGCCGGTTTCTGCGCGTTTTTCGTTTCTTCGATGTTCAGCTCGTTTTCGTTTCGCGTCGTGCAGAACGGAATCGTTTTCTTTTTCGTGCTGGCGCTGGCGACGTATGAGATGCAAAAGATTTTCCGTAAAAATAAAAAGCCGCAGCCGACGCTCGTTTCGTTTCAGCCGAAACCGGTTCTGGCTTTTTCCTTCTGCCTCGTCGCCCTGTTTTTCGCCCTTTCTCTTGCCGCCAACCTGAGCAATCATTATGTTTTAAGCGCCGAAAGCACGGAAGATTTCGCCCGCGCCGAAGATTTTTACCGGCAGGCTATCCGCCTCAACCCGCGCAACGCTTCGGCGTATTTCTCTTACGGTCAGCAGCTTTATTTTAAAAAACAGCCGGAACGAGCCGTAGAGATGCTCGAAAAAGCCATCGCAAACGGCTTGGACGCGAGCATCGCTTATTCTTATTTAGCTTCGGCGCAAGCGTCGGCGCAAAATCCCCGGGCGGCTGAAGAAACAATCGCTCAAGCTCTCAGAATTTATCCTCGCTCGATCTTCCTGCACGTTCGCTACGCCTCATTTTTAGAGAAAAAAGGCGAAACGGAAAAATCCGCAGAACAACTGGAAATCGCCCGCCGGATTAACGACAAACAGGCAAACAGCTGGCAGGAATTAATAACTTCAGGCGCGCGCGCGCTGTCGATAAAAGCCAGAAGCGACGAAAAAATCATCCTGCCGCACGAGCTTCTGCCGACCGGCGCGCTCTACGCCATCCTCGACGAACAAGCGGTCGAAAATCGTTTTCCGCGCAGCGAATTTCGCTAAAAGAAATTTATTTAAAGGCAAAAGGCAAAAGGTAAAAGGCAAAATTAAAAAAGAATTTTTACTCTTTTATTTTTTACCTTTTACCTTTTGCCTTTTACCTTCAAATTCTTTTTTTGTGTGATAAGATATGAACGCTGTTGTAGCCAAAGACGTTTTCTCAAAGTCAAATCTGCAAGCGATGCCGGTTCCCGAAAATCAAAACAGTGTTTTCCGACGGATTTATTCCATCGCACGGAATACTTTCCGCGAAGCCGTGCGCGACCGCGTTTTGTATAATCTGGTCGTTTTCGTTTTGCTTATCACGGCGAGCGCGATTTTTCTGGGCGAATTGACCGCCGGGCACGAAGCGCGCACCATCGTCAACTTGGGCTTGAGCGCGATGCTTCTGTTCGGCGCGTTTATCTCGATTTTCGTCGGCGTCAGTCTCGTTTCCAAAGAAATCGAAAAGCGCACGGTTTTTGCGATTTTCGCCAAGCCAATCGGGCGCGGCGAGTTTATCGTCGGAAAATATCTGGGCTTATGTCTGACGCTTCTGGTCAACGTTCTGGTGATGGGCGTCGGCGTCAGTCTCGCGATTTTTTTCGTCGGCGGCGGTCGTCTCGCGCTTTCGATTTGGGGCGCGGTTTTTCTGATTTTTCTCGAACTCACGATTTTAACCGCCGTCGCGATTTTGTTTTCGTCGTTTTCTTCGCCCGCTTTGAGCGCGCTTTTGACGTTTTTTGTTTTCGTTATCGGGCATTTCAGCGCCTCTTTGCGCGATTTAGCTGAGCATTTGGGTTCGGGTTTGGCGCGCGTCTTTTTCGGCGCTTTATATATCATCCTGCCGAATCTTTCACATTTCAGCTTCATTACAAACGCCGCGCATGGCGACGCGCCAAACGGCGCGCTTCTCGGCGGCGCGTTTCTTTACGCGATTGTCTACGTCGTGATTTTGCTGACGATTACGTCGCTGATTTTCAGCCGGCGAAACTTTAAATAAAATAAAATGAAACCGCAGATAGACACAGATAAACGCGGATTATTAACAGGATGGACAGGATAGGCAGGATAAAAAGAAAGCTCAATGTTCATAGTCTTAATTTATCCTGTTCATCCTGTATATCCTGTTTGAATTTCCCTTTGCGTTAGATTGATTTTATGAAATCGAATCCGACAAAAACTATCACGGCAGTTGCGATAATCGTTTCCGGCTTCGCGGCGATTTTCGCGCTGAGTCGTTTTATCGAGATGAATCGCCCGCCCTTGC
>DASVWG010000386.1:0-12846 GCA_036389695.1 Pyrinomonadaceae bacterium | reverse complement strand
CGTCGGAAAAAACGATATACGGCGGCACGTTTTCGCTGCGGGCGAAATTCATCCGAATCTGCTTTAAATCGCCGAACAAATCTTTGAAATATTCCGTCGGAACGCTCGAAGCGGCAGCCGGAGCTTTCTTGTCCTTGTCTTCCTTAATCGTGACTTTCATCAGTTCGACGCGTTCATTGCCGCGCAAAACGGCTTCGCTTTTTTCCGTCAGAACAATCACCGGATATTGCCCTTCCGTTTGCGCCAGATAACCCTGCGCGATTAAATCCTTGAAATAATCGAACCAGTTGTTTTTTGAAATATCCGCGCCGACGCCGTATGTTTTCAAGTTTTTATGCTCGTCGCGAATCGTCTTCGCCTGCGAGCCGCGCAGAAAATCAATCAGGTAGCTCAAACCGAAACGCTGTCCGGTGCGATAAACCGCGCTCAAGGCTTTCTGCGCGATAATCGTGCCGTCAAAATATTCAAACTCGGTGTTGCAGTTGTCGCAGTTGCCGCAGTCTTCCGCCATTTCTTCGGAAAAATAATTGAGCAGAAACTTTCGCCGGCACGTTTTCAAATCGCCGAATTGTCCCATCAGATTCAGCTTTTTCAGCATTATCTCGGTCTGCGCCTGATTGCCTTCGACCTCGGCAAAGCCTTTTAATTTGTTAATATCGCCCCAGCTGAAAAACAAAAGCGCCTCGCTTTGCAAGCCGTCGCGCCCGGCGCGCCCCGTCTCCTGATAATAGCTTTCGATGTTTTTCGGCAAATCCAGATGGACGACGAAACGCACGTTCGATTTGTCGATGCCCATCCCGAAAGCGATGGTCGCGACGATGATTTTTATCTCGTCTTTTAAAAACAATTCCTGATGCCGGTCGCGCTCTTCTTTCGTCAAACCCGCGTGATACGGCAGCGCGTGAAAGCCTTCGCCGCGTAAATCTTCCGCCAAGCTCTCGACCGAATTCCGGCTCAGGCAATAAATAATTCCGCTTTCCTCACGCTTTTCCTGAAGATATTCCAGCAGCCGCGCGTAGGAATTTCGCTTCGGCTCGACTTTGTAAAAAATGTTCGGGCGGTTAAAGCTGGACATGAAAAGCGCCGCGCCCGTCAGCCCTAAACGCTCGATAATATCTTTGCGCACGAGTTTGTCGGCGGTCGCCGTCAGCGCGATTAGCGGAACTTTGGGAAAATGAAATTTCAACTTTCTGAGCTGCATATATTCCGGTCGAAAATCGTGTCCCCAACTCGAAATACAATGCGCTTCGTCCACCGCAAACAGCGAAACGTTCGCGCCTTTTAAAAATTCGATAAACTGGTCGCCCGCCTGAAAAAGTCTCTCCGGCGCGACGTAGAGCAATTTCAGTCTGCCCGTGCGAATCGCGCGAAAAACTTCCGTCTGCTCGGCGGCGGTCTGCGTCGAATTTAAAAACGCGGCTTCGATGCCGTTGTTTTTCAGCGCGTCGACCTGGTCTTTCATTAGCGCGATAAGCGGTGAAACGACAACGGTTAAGCCGTCCAGCATCAGCGCGGGAATTTGATAACACAGCGATTTTCCGCCGCCGGTCGGCATCAGCACGATGCAGTCTTTGCCTTGCAAAACGGTTTCAATCGCCTGCTGCTGATTCATCCGAAACGAATCGTAGCCGAATTGATGCTTGAGGATTTCTTTGGCGCGTGCGATATTCATTTCTATACAATTTCGTTAAAAGAATTACGAGTAAAAACCAAATGTTCTCTGCGTTCTTTGCGTCTTAAACTTTGCGTTCTTTGCGTTAAAAAACTTCTTTCACCGCAAAGGACGCGAAGGTTTTCGCAAAGGACGTGAAGGAAAATTTATCGCGGCTGAGCGTGCAGCTTTGAACCTTTAATTATAACTTATTTTGCCGACGAAATGCTTCTCGCTTCCGCCAGTCGCGCGGCGATTTTCGGGATAATTTTTCGCGGCACCTGAATCGCTCCGGCGATGTGCCGCGCTTCGGTAAAATGTCCGGCGACGTATACGCCCGCGACGTTTGTTTCAAAGGTTTCCTCGTCGTAAACCGGAACTTCGCCGTGTTTCGATTGGCGCGTTTCGACGCCGAGATTTTTCAATAATTTCAATTCCGCGTCAGCGCCGATAAGGATAAAAACGACGTCGTTCGGAAAGGTTTCAATCAAGCCGTTTTCGTTTTCCAGCACGATTTCCTTTTCGCGGATTTCGACGACGCGTTTTAAGAAATAAACGTTCAGACAATTTTTCTCCAGTTCTTCTTCGAGCGGCTGTTTGACCCAGTATTTGATGCAGCCCTGTTTCGGGTCGTTGTTTTCCCAATCGGCGCGAAAAATTGCCAGAATCGCGTTCGCGCCTTCCTGCGCCAGAAACAGCGCGGCTTCGCCAGCCGAGTTTCCGCCGCCGATGACCATCGCGTTTTTCTTGACATACGGGTAAGTCTCGCGAAAAAGATGATGCACTTTCGGCAAATCTTCGCCCGGCACATTCAGATGACGCGCATATTCCATCGCGCCGATGGCGAAAAGAATTTTACGCGCTTCGTAGGCGGCTTTATCAGTCGTGATTTTAAAATGATTGTCCGATAATTTTTCGACGTTTAAAACTTCTTCTTCGGTCTGCACGCGCAGTTTATTTTCCAGAACGAAACGCACGTAATAAGACAGCAATTCCTCGCGCGTCGGCTTTTCGCGCGCCGGTTTTAAGGTGTTTTCGATTAATTCCAGTTCGTTGACGGTCGAAAAAACCGCCAAGCCGACCGGATAATTGTAAATCGTGTTGCCGATTAAGCCCTTTTCGATGACGAGATAATCCAGACCGAGCTTTTGCGCCTCAAACGCGGCGGAAATTCCGGCGGGACCGGCGCCGATGATGATTAAATCAAACATTTCTAAATTCTTCGTTTTTCCTCTCTGTAGCCGATAAAGCCTTTAATAAAAATGACGATGCCGCCGATTATAAAAACGGGCGTTAAACAATTTACGTTGACATTGCCGGACAAATTAATTTCGATAACCGGCGAGATTATCATAAAAATACCGATGACCAGCGAGCCGACGCCGACAATCATCGTATTTTTATGCCGGTTCAGATTAATATTTTTCTTTTCGTTCAGCTCTTTCGCAATCGCCAGATTTTTCATCTCCGAAGTGATTGACATTGAGCAGAATTTGCAGGCATCAACTTCCGAGGAAATATACCGCCCGCATTTCGGACAAGGAAAAGTCTGCGTTTTAAGCTCGTCCGGTATCAAATTCATGCGGCGTTCTAATTTTCCAGTCTTTTCAACTCTTCGGTAAATTTTTCAATCTGCAATTTCGTCGTTTCCAGCTCGCGTTTGGCGTCCAGATATTTTTCCCATTCGCCCGTATTGGTCAGGGCTTTGGCGACGTCTTCGTCGAGCGCGTGCGCCATGACGGCGAGCAAATCGCTGAGCGCTTCCTGATTTCGCAAAAGCGATTGGATAATCGTGTAAGCGAGCTTGGCGTTCGGGTAATCTAAATCACTCATATTTATCTCGGGCGACATTCATTTTTCGGGCGTTGGCGGTTCCGTGCCGGCTGGAACAAGCCAAACGGTTGTTCTCTGTTTTCCGATATTTCTGCTGTTGATAATCGTAATTCTTATCGAGTCGATTCGGCGAAAGGAAATCGCTTTCAGGATTTGACGCTCGCGAAGCCAAAGTTCCCTGTCAGTGCCGTAGTTAATAATGTAACCCTGCGCGGTCGGGTTTGCTTTTAATTTAGTCCCGAAATCGGTAAACAGCTTTTTGATATAACCGTCCGTCGCCTTTCCGAAGTCGTATAATTTAATCGCTTCGGGGCGCGGGTCAACGGGAGTATTGTCTTCCGTCTGCGCCAAAACGGTCGAGCCCGTCAAAATTAAAATTAAAAACAAAACGCGAAACATCATTCAAAACTCCAAATCCTGTCGAAACATTTTAACCTAACTATTCGACGAACGGTAAATCCTTCACCCGCGCCGCCGCATCATTTACTTTCAACACGGTTCCCGCCGCCAGATAATCGTAGCGGACATACGCCAGCGCGATTGTTTTTTCGAGCTGCGGCGAAAAGCTTACGGACGTAATTCTTCCGGCATTCTTGCCTTCCGCAGATTTTATCTCGTCGCCCGGATTGACGGCGGCGCTTTCTGCTTCAAAAATCAAGCCGGTCAGTTTTTTGGCGACGTGCCCGCGAAAATGTATGCGGGCGATGATTTCCTGACCGATGTAACAGCCTTTTTTAAAGCTCACGGCTTCGTCCAGACCGGTTTCCAGCACGACGGTCGTTTCGTCCATATCGACGCCGTAAAGCGGCGCGCCGTTTTCGATACGCAAAACCTCATAAAGCTCATCGGAAATCTCGACGGCGTTTGCCCTTTCCAATTCGTTTCTGAAATTTTCCGCCGCCGCTTCCGGCACAAAAAAATCCGCGCCCGATTTCGACTCGAAAACGATTGAATCCACCGGACTTTGGACTCTGGACTTTGGACATTGGACTTCAAAATATCTGTAATTCTCCGATAAATCCTCGACAAAAAAATCTCCGGCGAAAGTAAAGCGATAAAGATTTTGAAAAACCTTCGCGTGCGTTGTTTCGGCGGTTTCAAACAAAAATTTATCGCCCCGGCGACGGACGCGGACAAAAGCCAACAATCTTCCCTGCGCGTTCGGAAAAGCGGCGGACATCTGCGCGCCGTCTTCGAGTTTAGCGACGTCATTCGTAACCAAGCCGTTCAGAAACTGCACGGCTTCTTTGCCCGAAACTTCAATCAAGCCGCGCGGCTCTTCGCGAAACCCGACGCCGCCCGCGCGGATTGTTCGATAATCTTCCAAAAAATCTCTATTCATTGTGTTTTATTCAACCAAAATCGCTCGCCGAAATCTGTGCGGGTGTATTCGATACCGCCACAAAGAATCAATTCGATACAAACGACGCTTGCCTCTGATTTTAACATAGCCGCGCCGTAAATTATTTTCGGTTTTTCTTTTTGAATAAATAAACCGCTTATAAAATATAAATTATTTAATGGTGAGTTTCCCCGCCAAAGTGGAACGCCGATTGCTAAATGTCCGATAGCTTACGAACTCAACGCGAACTCAAAAAAACGCTTTTTGTTCAGCGAAACCAAACAGCCGTTATAAACGAAAACGGCTCGCAGCATACCGTCCGAAATCCGATTTCCGGCGGTTAATCAAAGGGGATTGCCGGTAAATCCGGCATTTACTACAAGGAGGTATTATGACACATACAGTTATAGGTTTGTTCGACAATAAAACGGAAGCCCGCGCGGCGATGGAAGAGCTCGTCCAGCAGGGTTTTATCCGCGAAAACATAGACGTTTCGGATAGAAGATTTGATGATTCGGTCGCTACTAACACGACCGCCGCGACGACAGATACGGGCGTCGGCGACAGCATCAGCAATTTTTTCAGCTCGCTGTTCGGCGATGACCAGACGACCGCGCAAAATTACACCAATGCCGCGTATGAAGCGGACGCGATTTTGACGGTGCAGGTCGAAACGGAAGAAAGAGCCAGAGCCGCCGCCGAAATTCTCGACCGTCACGGCGCGATGGACGTTGACTCGCGCGCGTCGCAATCTCAACAAAATTTCGCCCAAACGTCCGGCACGACTGAAAACACCGCGACGACCGAAGGCAATATGTCGATTCCGGTTATCGAAGAAGAATTACAGGTCGGCAAACGCGCGGTCGAGCGCGGCGGAGCGCGCATCCGCAGCCGCGTCATCGAAAAGCCGGTCGAAGAAACTCTGCGCCTGCGCGAAGAGCACATCGTCGTTAATCGTCAGCCGGTCAATCGCGCCGTGACCGACGCCGATTTGCAGAATGTGCAGGAAGGCGACATCGAGCTGACCGAACGCGCCGAAGAAGCGGTCGTTTCCAAACAAGCCCGCGTCGTCGAAGAAGTCTCGGTCGGCAAACAGGTCTCGGAACGCGAAGAAACCATTCGCGACACCGTGCGCCGCACCGATGTCGACGTCGAAGAAACCGGCGGCGCGACGCGGGAAACCGACAATATCAACACCCGCAAGGCGACAAGCTAAAATTCGGGAAATGAAAATTTGGCGAGGCGAATCTTTAAACGAGATTCGCCTTTTGGCAGAAACGCGACAGTTATGGAGCGTGTCTTGAACGATGAACGCGGAACGATGAACGATGAATTCGAGACGCAGAAATTGCAATTCATCGTTCATCGTTCCGCATTCTGCGTTCCGAAGACACGCTCCATAACTGTCGCGTTTCTGCCTTTAATAAATTCTTACGGCTCAATATATTCGCATTTGATTCCTTCAATGGATACAGCCGCGAATTTTTCGCTCAGCAAATCGGCTCGCCAGGCTTCCAAAACTTTATAAATTTTCTCGACTGGCTGAAATTCCGCCCGCACAATCAAATCCAAATCGTCTTCGCCGTTCGCGGTGCAGGTCGAGGCGTAGGAAAACAAAAATTCCTGATTTTTTTTGAAATTATCGATGACTAAAACGTCCAGAACTTCCCAGTTCGGGACGCCCTTTTTGTCGCGCGAAATCATTTTTTCAAGCCAGAGCATCTGTTTTTTGCCTTTGGAAAAACGCGAAACGCCGTAGTTTTCGTCCGAAAGCAAACCGCCGCCCAAATCCCTCGCGCCGTTCGGTAAGGTTTCGCCGTAAACGACGCCTTTGTGCCGGTAGCCGACGAATTCTTTTTGCTGCGCCGAGGCTTTTAAGGCGGGCAAAATCAAAAATGCGAGTAAAAACAATATCTTCAGATTCATAAAACTTCCCTTTGCTCTTTTTCCCCCGAAAAGACTTTTTCAATCGCTCGGGCTAAAATCTGGAAATCTGCGAGTTGCTCATTCATTCGGCGATGCGAAGCGATAACTTGCGGACTCGGATGATACAGCGGCAGCAAAATCCGCGCGTTCCACGCAAGGATTTCCGCCGCGTTCAGCCTGAGCGTAAATTGATGATACTCAATCAGTTTCAAAGCCTCAAGCGCTACGCCGCCCAGCGTCACAATTATTTTCGGATTGATGATTTCGATGGTTTTTTGCAGAAAACCGGAGCAATTTTTTATTTCCGTTTTCGTCGGCTTGCGGTTCGCGCCCGTTGCCGTGTGCGGGTTGCACAAAGCGGAATTGGTGATAAAAATTTCCTCGCGTTTTAGCTGAATCGAGTCGAGCAAAACTTGAAAATTCGCGCCCGATTTATCGCCCGAAAAAGGTTTTCGAGTGCGATTTCCGCCCTGCCTGCCGGGCGCTTCGGCGAGAAAGAAAACTTTCGGCTGAAGACTGCCGTTCAGTTCGCTCAAAACGGCGGTGCGTTCGGTCAAATCTGGACATTTCCGGCAATTTTGCGCTTCGAAGCAAAGTTTATTGAATTGTTCGTGTCTGGTGAATGACATCGCAAAGCATTTAATCTATGCTAAAATTTTGCTGTGAGCAAACGCGAAAAACTTCTTGAAAACCAAGTGGTCGAGTAGGAAAAAAATCCGTGTCAGTAGCCCAAGCGTGAGCGCGGGCTTTAACTACTGAATGAAGCCCTCCCTGACGGTCGGGCTACTGACACGCGCTACAAGGATGAATAAAACCGAATTTAAATATCCGTTTGTCATTTATCCGGCTGAAGAAGGCGGCTACGTTGCCGAAATTCCCGCGTTGAAAGGTTGTCCGGCGCAGGGCGAAACTCTGAAGGAAACTTTGAGCGAGTTGGAAATGGTGGCGAGTTTGTGGATTGAAACGGCGCAGATGCACGGCGAAACTTTACCGGATGCGAAAGTTGAAATAGAAAGAGTAAAACAAAAATTAGCAGCTTAAATTTATATGAATCAATTATCTGAACAAGTTATTTTAGACGCTTTAAAACAAATTATCGACCCTGATTTACGCAAGGACATCGTGACGCTCGGCTTCGTGCGGGATTTGACAATTAACGGCGGCGCGGTTTCGTTTCGCATCGTTTTGACGACGCCCGCGTGTCCGGTCAAAGAGGAAATGGAAACGGCGGCGCGCGAAATCGTTTCCGGGCTGGAAGGCGTTTCTGCCGTCAATATGACGATGGACGCCGAAGTGCCGAAAGGTCGCGGCATCGCCAATAATATCGCCGTGCCGGGCGTGAAAAATATTATCGCCGTCTCAAGCGGTAAGGGCGGCGTCGGGAAATCGACGGTCGCGGTGAATCTGGCGGTTTCGCTGGCGCTGGACGGCGCGAAAGTCGGTTTGATGGACGCCGATGTTTATGGTCCGAACGTGCCTTTGATGCTCGGCGTCGCCGACGCACAGCCGCAGGTCGCCAATAATAAACTGCTGCCGATTAAGGCGCACGGCGTAAAAATGATTTCGATGGCGGTGCTCGCGCCGCCCGACAAGCCGATGATTCTGCGCGGTCCGATGCTGCACGGCATCGTCAGGCAGTTTTTATCCGATGTAAACTGGGGCGAGCTCGATTATTTAATAGTCGATATGCCGCCGGGAACGGGCGACGTGCAACTCTCGCTCGCGCAGCTTGTTCCGGTGCAGGGCGCGGTTTTGGTGACGACGCCGCAGAATGTTTCGATTGCCGACGTTTTGCGCGCGCTGAAAATGTTCGAGCAGGTCGCCGTTCCGGTGCTCGGCGTTATCGAAAATATGTCGTATTTCGTGCCGCCCGATATGCCCGACAAACGTTATAACATTTTCGGCGAAGGCGGCGGCAAAAAACTGGCTGACGAATACGGCGTTCCGTTTCTGGGCGAAGTTCCGCTCGGTATGGAAGTCCGCGAAAGCGGCGATAAAGGCGTTCCGGTCGTCATTTCCGAGCCGGATTCATTGCAGTCAAAAGCGTTTCGCAACGTCGCGGAAGAAGTCGCGCGGCAGGTTTCCATCGAAGCGATGAAGCCGGAGCTTGTTATTTTATCGAAGGCAAAGTAAAATTGATATTAAAGTAAAGATTCATTTAATATATGAATCTGAAGTTTTGACAAAGGAGAGAATAAAAAAATGTCAGCAGTTGCTGCACCGACAGTTGAAATTAATTTAACCGCCAACGCGGCGGAAGAAATCAAGAAATTTATGGCGGGCGAGGAAGATTTGCCGGAGACGGCTGGGCTTCGCGTGCGCGTCGTGCCGGGCGGCTGCTCCGGCTTTCAATACAGCCTGAATATCGAAGAAGAATCGCGCAGCGGCGATTTTATCGTCGATATGCACGGCGTCAAGCTTTTCGTCGATATGTTTTCGGCGCAATATCTGAACGGTATCACCGTTGATTACACCTCGAATATGATGGGCTCGGGCTTTACGTTCGAAAATCCGAACGCGACCGGCGGCTGCGGCTGCGGAACTTCGTTTTCAGCCTAAAAATCGAAAGTTTTTATAAAAATTCAACGAGCGCCGCTTGTCATTTGGCAGGCGGCGCAATTTTTTTCGAAATTTTGCGGAAGTCTTTTTCGATTGAAACTATAGCTTAGTATTCAAAACAATCGGACGGACTGAAGGCGGAGAAGGCAAAAGGCGCGGGGTCTTTCTTAAAGAAAAAGAGAAAGACCCGACCAAACCGGAAATCCCGCGTTTTTCGGGCTTTTCCCGTCAGATTTCAATTTGAATGTTTTGCCTCCGGAAATTATTAAAGACCTGAAAATAATATTCAGGTCTTTTTTTTTGTAACTTACCGCTTCCTTTTTATCTGACAAAAGCAAAGGGAGTCGCCACGTCGCCGTTTGCGCCAAACTGCTGTCCGGTGAAGCCCGCCGTCGTGCGCAGCAGATACCAAGTGCCCGAACTCGGGCGGAACACGGCGATGTCCGCTTTTCCGTCACCGTCGTAATCCGCCGGTGTCGGTCTGTCTTCCGCCACTCCGAACTGCGTCGCCGTAAACTGCCCGTTCGAACTGTCAACGCGATACCAGCTGCCCGTCGATGGTCTGTAAACCGCTAAATCCGCTCGCCCGTCGCCGTCGTAATCCGCCGCCACGGGTTTATCTCCGGCTGTGCCGAATTGATTTGCCGTAAACGAATCCGTGCCGCTGTTAATCCGATACCAGGTTCCGTTCGACGGACGAAATACGGCTAAGTCGGATTTCCGGTCGCCGTCGAAATCCGCCACCAGCGGTTTGTCTTCCGCCACTCCGAATTGTGCCGCGACGAATTGATTATTCGAGCTATTGACGCGATACCAGCTTCCGGCTGACGGGCGATAAACCGCGATGTCGGCTTTACTGTCGCCGTCGAAATCGCCGGGCGCGGGCAAATCTCCATTGGTGCCGAATTGTGCGGGAGTAAACGTATCGTTTGAAGAATTCAAACGATACCAGGTGCCGTCCGTCGGGCGAAACACGCAAATATCGGTCTTGCCGTCGCCGTCAAAATCGGCGGGCGCGATTAAATCTCCCGCAGCGCCGAACTGGACGGCGGTCAAAGAATTATTCAAACTGTTGCTGATATACCAGTTGCCGCCCGCCGGTCGGAAAACCGAAACGTCGGATTTAGCGTCTCCGTCATAGTCAAAGGGAGCGCGCGGCGCGGCGGCGGCTCGCCAATCGGTGGCTGTATCCCGCACTGTGTTGTTGGTTAGCCGGACAAGTCCGGTGCCGTCAACGTTCATCGTGTAAATTTCGCCGGTCGATGTATCGCGCCGGCTGCTGAAAACAATTTTGGAACTGTCCGGCGACCATGCTCCGAAAAAATCATAAACATTATTAGTCGTCAGATTCGTAAAACCGCTTCCATTTATGCCGACCGCAGCTATTTCAAAAGTATCCAAACCGCCGGCGATGGAATTCATAGCAACTTTATTTCCGTTTGGTGAAATGCCGGCGGGCAGATAATTTCGTGAACCGGTGACGTTGGTCAACGGCTGGCGGTTAGTGCCGTCGGTATTCATGATAAAGACATTGACATCGCCATCGTTGTTTGTCGCTTCGTAAACGATTTTACTGCCGTCCGACGTCCAGTACGGGAAATCGTCGTCGTTTATGTTTGCAATAGTAACATTAGTCGGATTTGAGCCGTCGGCATTCATCACGACGACATCACACGAAGCAAAATCGGCATTGCACTGTGCGAAGGCGATTTTGCTGCCGTCCGGCGACCATTGCGGACGATGGTCGTTCGTCTTGGTCATCGTCAGGCGGGTTTTGTTTGTGCCGTCCGCATTCATCGACCAGATTTGGTTTGTGCCGCCCGCTTCGACTGCGATAAAGAGAATTTTCTGCCCGTTTGGCGACCATTGCGCTTCGGCGCTGAAAATGTTCGGGTTAGAAATCAGCGTCTTATTATTTCCCTCCGCATCCATCACCCAAAGCTGAAGTGCTCCGACGCCGTCGGATTTGTTGTAAACAATTTTTCGACCGTCCGGCGACCATTTGCCGAGATTTTCACCTTCAACCGCCGTGTTAGTCAGCTGTTTTTCCTGCGCTCCGTCGACACTAATTTTGTAAATATCAGTGCCGCGCGTAAGAAGTATCGGCATATCGACGGCGACCGGCGCGCTTGCCGCCGGCTCAAGAGTTCGGGCGCCGGTCGGCGGCACAAGTAATTTTAAGCCGGCAAAACCGGCGATTGAAAAAATCGCGAGCGCGCAGGCGATTGGGAAAATAACGGCGAACAGCTTCGCCCTTTTCGGTTGCTGAAATTTATTCATCTTGCTACTCCGTTTCTATTTTTTAAGTTTTGGATGGGCTGGGCGCCGGGATTTTATTTGCAGGAAGGGCTAACGAAAATTTCTTTTCGGGGCTGAAAATAATCTGAATCGTTAAGCCTGGAAATACCGTAAACATACCTTTTTATTTCGCGGAAGTCAACGTTTTTTCGCAGGCTTCAAAGCAGCGGTGCTGGCGTTTGGATTATCCGCTCGTCGCCTGTTCAATCGCTCGCTTCAAATAAAACTCTTGCCAAACCACCTATGTTTTGAGGTAAAATGATTTTAGCATTTGCATTTCGCCGCCGAGTAGGCGAAACTTATTAAGTCATTTACTAAAACCATTCAAGCAATTCCAAAAATAAGCAGGGTTTCGCAACCGAATTTTAAATACCAAATTCAGCGAATTTACAAAACCAAAAGGTTTTAGTGCGTGACGCGCGAACTTCCCCTTGTTCGCAAAAAACTCTCCAAGAGTCTAAACAAAAATTAAAAACTGGAGTTATTTATTGATGATTTGGAAGAAACCTTCGTGTGTATTTCTATTTATTGCCGCTCTTTTTATTTTTTCAAACGCCGCCCAGGCGCAGGTTTATTCAAGACCGCGGATTGTGCCGAACGTTCCGCCTGACGCGAGCAAAACTACACCGAAGCCTTCTCAAACGACTCAATCAAGCGTGATGCAGCGACCGGCTTTGACCAACAAAATCGTCGTCGCCAGCCAGACTCCGACGCAGCCCGCACCGCAATACGTCAAAAAAACCGTCGACTCGCGTCCCGTCAATCCGACCGTCGGAAATCTCGCCAGCAGCGTTGTTTACAGCCCGTCTTTCAGCCAGAAAATGCAGCAGTCGATTCAGGCAAAGCTCGGCATCCGTTACGTTTACGGCACTGAAGGACCGAACACTTATGATTGCTCCGGTTTTGTCTGGAGCGTTTTCCGCGACGCCGGTTTTTCGTTCGAGCGCACCAGCGCGCGCAGCCTGTGGGCGAGTTCCGAGCCGGTCGCCGAAGAAGATAAATATAAATTCGGCACACTCGTCTTTTTCAATCGCCTCGGACATATGGGCATCGTCGCCGACGCAGGCGGCTTCTATCACGCCTCTTCGAGCAAAGGCATCACCTATTCGCCTTTCGCCGGCTACTGGTCAAAACGCATCGTCGGCTTCCGCCGCCTGCCGATTAAAACCAACTAAAATTTTGTGAAAGCGAGACACACGAGACGCGGGGACGCGGAGATAGTTTGACAATGACAAAT
>DASVWG010000385.1:0-3465 GCA_036389695.1 Pyrinomonadaceae bacterium | reverse complement strand
TGCCTTTTGCCTTTTTACTTTTGCCTTTTGCCTTGTTCGGCTTTTTTAATGCTCGAAATTCTTTCCGCGCCGCCTTTGTCTTCCAGGACGAAATCGACGCGGTCGCCGATTTTTAAATCTTTTAACTCGGATTTGTCGGCGACGTAAAACTCCATAATCATTTTCGGCATAATATCTTTGATTTCTTCGTGGTCGAGCTCGACCGAGCCGATTTCCATATTGATTTTCCTTACGACGCCCGTTCCGTTGTAATATTTCGCTTTCACTTCCGGCAGCGCGTTATTGCCGACCGGAAGCGTCGGAGAAGCAGCGGCGGAAACGGTCGAAGCCGGTTTGGTCGTCGGGTTTGTCGCGGCGGGCGGCGAATTTTGTCGGCAAGCCGTCAAAGCGATAAAAAATAACAGTGAGCCAAACGGAATTTTAAGCTTCATTTTCGTCTTATTTTCGCGCCGCCGGTTTTACTTTTAAAGTCAACGTTTCAGCACCGCGCACGACTTCGATTTCGTATTCGGTGTCGGCTTTCAGCTCGCCGAGAACCGACGTGTAATCCTTGATATTGCGAATTTCCCTGCCCGCAAATTTGATGATTTTATCGCCCGCTTTGATTCCGGCGACGGCTGCCGGCGAACCGTCGCGCACGCCGTCGAGCACCAGCCCGCCGTCAGATTCGGCGTAGCTCGGCACGACGCCGATGGTGACGTTAAAGCTCGCTCTGCCGCCGGTTACCGTCGATTTGGCGACGGCGTAAGTCGGGCGTTTCGGATTTTCGTCAATCGTTTTCAGAATTTCCGAAACGTAATTCGTGATTTTCAATAAGCCTTCGTAATTAACTTTTTCCGCCGTGTCCGTCGGTTTGTGATAATCGGCGTGCGCGCCGGTGAAAAAGAAAAGAACGGGAATTTGTTTGGCGTAAAAAGCCGAATGGTCTGACGGTCCGAAACCGTCTTCGCTGAGCTGGAGCGCGAAGAGTTTTGGCATTCCGCCGCCGAGACCGGTCAATCCGACGATTTCATTATTCGGAGCCGGATTTGAGTCAGGCTTCAGCGCCGGATTCGGGGCAGGCTTCGTGTTTTCCGCAAGTCGATAAACCGGCGGAATATTTTCGTTTTCAACTAAACTTTTCCATTCGCTCGCCGTGCCGATGCCGCCGACGTTTAATTTATTTTCGTTTAAGCGCCCGACCATATCCAGATTTATCATCGCCACGGTTTTGTCGAGCGGGAAAGACGGATTATTGATATAAAATTTCGAGCCTAACAAGCCTTCTTCCTCGCCGCCGAAAGCCGCGAAAACAATCGTCCGCTTGTTTTTCTTTTCCGCGGCGAAGCGGCGAGCGAGCTCCAGCATTGCCGCCACGCCCGAAGCGTTGTCGTCGGCGCCGTGATGAATCTCGGTCGAATTTGCCGCCAGGCTTCCCATCCCGCCTTTGCCGAGATGGTCGTAATGCGCGCCGACGACGATGATTTCGTTTTTCAAAACCGCGTCCGTGCCGTCCAGCACGCCGATAACGTTGTAAGCTTCGAGCGGTTTGGCGTCCGTCATTATTTCGCCTTTCGCGTCTCGCGGAATATATGGAAACGGCTGGAGAAAATTCATCTTGCCGTTAGCGCCGCGAAAACCGGCTTTGAGCTTGTATTGCGCGAACATATTCGCCACGTAACCGGCGGCAAACGTCGCGCCCTGTTCGCCCGTCCGCCGACCTTCGAGCCTGTCGGCGGCGAGATACGCGACGTGCCTGCGCAGATTCTGCGCGGCTAAATCGGGCTTGGCAACCTGCGCCTTTTGCGCCGCAACGCTCAGAACAAACGAGAGTAAAATTAAAAAACTAAAAAATTGCTTTCTCATAAGATTCACTCGAAACGTAAACAGGAATGTAGGGGCAGGTCTTGTGCCTGCCCAAAGCGTTCGGAAGAACGCTAACCAATTCGGATTAAATTCAATATTGAATATATTCGATGCGTTGGTTCGCGCTTTGCGCTCATTGGGCAGGCACGCGGGCGTGCCCCTACAATAATTGTTAATGTTGTTAATCGACCCAATCGGCGATAAAAACATTCGTGTCGCCTGCCCGCGCGGCGTTACGGTTCGAGGCGAAGACGAGTTTTTTGCCGTCGGGCGAAAACATCGGGAAGCCGTCGAAAACTTCGCTGTAAGTGACGCGTTCCAAGCCGCTTCCGTCCGTGTTTATCAAAGCCAAATCGAAATTTCGCTTGCGCGCGTCCGCAGCGAAATAATTCGTGCAGAAAATTATGCGCTTGCCGTCGGGCGTGAAAAACGGCGCAAAGCTTGCCGCGCCTAATTTCGTCACCTGGCGTTTATTCGTGCCGTCGGCGTTCATTATCCAGACTTCGAAAACGGTCGGCTCGATTAAATTTTCCGCAAGTCTCTGCCGGTAGCGCGCGATTTCCGCGTCCGTTTTCGGATGAAACGAGCGATAGACGATTTGCCTGCCGTCGGGCGAGAAAAAAGCGCCGCCGTCGTAGCCTAATTCGGTCGTCAGACGCCGCACGTTTTTGCCGTCCGTGTCCATCGAATATAAATCCAAATCGCCGTCGCGCATCGAGGTGAAAATGATTTTTTTGCCGTCCGGCGAAACGGTCGCTTCCGCGTCGTAGCCTTTCGTCGTCGTCAGCGGCTTGATGTTCGTGCCGTCGGGCTTGGAAGTGTAAATGTCGTAATCGGGATAAATCGCCCAGACGTAGCCTTTCGAATAATCCGGGTTCGGCGGGCATTCTTTTCTCCCGCCGAAAGTCGAGGCATACAGAACCTTTTTGCCGCCTTTGAAAAAGTAGGAACACGTCGTGCGCCCTTCGCCGTTGGAAACCATCCGGACGTTTGAGCCGTCCGTGTTCATCGAATAAATCTGGTCGCAGGCGCGACCGTCGCGCTTCGACTGAAAAATCAACTGCCTGCCGTCAAACGAAAAATAAGCTTCGGCATTTTCGCCGCCGAAAGTCAGCTGCCTGACGTTTTGCAGGTGCTTTTCGCCCGCGACCGCCAGAGAATTATTTTGCGCCAAAGCACTTTTGGAAAAAACGATTGTGACAAAAATAAAAACGAAAAGGACAGATTTTCTCATACAGTAAGAATATACATTTCTTTTTCGCGTTTGTTGAATCCGAAAAGAGAGGATTGGCGAATAAAAAAATAATTAAAACTGTCGTTGAAATGGCGCGGCAGGGCGAGAAAGATATGAAATTTGAAACGAATAAAGAAGTTCTGGATTGGTATGAACGACAGCCGCGGGCTTTGACTAAAGAATTTCTCGACGGCATTAACTGGCGCGACGTGAAAAACTACGCGCTCGACGAAAAGCTCATTCCGGTTTTGCTTTATATGCGCGACGTGGAAACGCTGACCGAAGTTTATTACGCGGAGCTGCGCCGCACGCCGACCGGCAAAGACCCGGTTATCAGCAAATTTATGGAGCGCTGGGGCATCGAGGAAACGACGCACGGCGAATTG
>DASVWG010000384.1:0-8280 GCA_036389695.1 Pyrinomonadaceae bacterium | reverse complement strand
CTGCGCCGTCGGCGAAAGCGCTTTGATACGTTCGGCTTCCTGCGGCGAGATTTTTCCTTTTCCAACCCAATGAGTTAAAGCCGGATTGACGCGGCTTGCCCACAGCTCGACGGTTTGCGTATAGCTGCGACGCGCCGAATCAGCTCCGCGCGGCGTGATGCTTTCGCCCGCGCTTTCGGCTTCGGCAATCGCCGCCTGTAAAGCCTTCATCGCCGATGATTGCAGTTCGAGACTGAAACCGCCGATTTCGGCGCGCGAAATCGTCAACTTCGATTGCCACTCGGAACATTCGCCGTCGCTGGCAAACATCACCGTCAGCGGCGCGACGCCGCCTTTCGCCACATAAATCGCGCCGTATTCGGACAAAATCCGTTCGCCGACCGCGTCCGTCGGAAAAACAAAACCGCCGGGCAGATTATCCCGATAAGACTGAATTTTTAACGGCTCGGCGTTAATCGAATTATTTTTCGCGGACGGAGAATCGGATTTATCGTTGGCGTTTGTGTTCGGACTTGTGTTCGTTTCTCTGCTTTCGGCACTTGCCCGGCGAATAAGCGAGTTATATTGTTTTTCCCCCGAAACGCGGCAGGAAAATGACAGCGCAATCAGCGCGAGCAGAATGACGCCGGTTAAATTCCGCCACGGATTTTCCGCGAAATAATTGTTTTTCATAATTTCTCTCGTCCGAAAAGAGCTTTTACTGAACCGCCGCCAGACGCGGAATCCAGAAAACCTGGCTGTCGATTTCGACCGGATGCAGACCGAGCTTCGGCAAATCGTCTTCGTCGACGCCCAGATATGTAAAATGCGGCTTATCGGAGGCGACCGTCTGAAACCAGCCGTGCTTTGCCAGCACGCGGCGCACGCGCGCGTCTTCAAATTGCGCGACGTCCATCGCGAGCATCAGATTGTGCTGCGACGCGCCGGGCGCGGCGACCGATTGCAGAATCGATTTATCAAACTGCGTGCTGAACCAGATTTTCTTTTCTTCCAGTTCGAGGATGGCGATAATCTGCTGGAAAATCGACATCGCGCGAATTTTAGCCGCCTGTTTCGGCGTCAATTTTTTCCGGCTGACCCAGAAGTCCAAACCCGGCTCGACGCGGCTTTCCCAGAACTCCACGGTTTTTTCAAAACTGCGCCGCGCCGCCGCCGCGCCGCCGCGCGGCGTGATGCTCAATTTCTGCCGCTTCGCTTCCGCCGCCGCTTTTAAAAGAGCTTTCATCGCTTCGGTTTGCAGCTCGATTTTCACGCCGCCCAGAGTCTTTGACGAAAAACCAACCTGATTTTGCGTTTCCAGCACCGTCGCTTCGTCCTTCAGATAACAGGAGCGTCCGAACTTTGCTTTGCCGACGAAAGCCGCGCCGTATTCGACGAGAATGCGCCGCGTGAAAATATTATCCTGCGGGCAAAATTTTTCGAGCGTTAAACCCTCGTCGGCAAGCCGCGTTTCCAGAACGGTTATAAACAGGGGTTTTTTATCAAATATCTTTTTTGACTGCGCCGCGACGGGCAGAAAGCTGAAAGCGTTGAGGAAAACCGAAAATAAAATAATTTTCCTGAGAATAGCGATGCTCATATTTTTCACCGACCGCGAATTGCTCCGATTTGGGATTTTTATTTTTAAATTGTTAATGGACAGGCAGAACGGGAAATTAACCGTCTCAAACTTTACGCTTTTGAGAACGGCTGATTTCCGATTTACTTATTGAATTACAAATTTGGCGAGTCGTCAATTGTTTGGCGCAAAAATCAGGAAAAGCGGAAAATTTCCGCCGCGAATTATTAATTGTAAATTCTGAATTGTTAATTATTTGAGCAAAGACATTACTCATCAATTAACAATTTAAAATTTACAATTAATAATTCTGCTTTTCTTTATTTTTGTGCGAAGCGGTCGTCAATTGTGCATTGCTTCCATCCGCGTTTCGCCGTCTACCGAATCCGCCTCAGGCGAATCGTTTTCCAGCGCGGCGCGCGGCAGAAACAGCGAAACGACCAGCGCGAGCGCGGCGAGAATCGTGCCGACCCAGAAAACGCGATGAATGGCGCTCGCCATCGCCGAGCGAAGAACGTCGAGCGTCGCGGGCGAAACGCTCGCCTGCGCCTGCGGCTCAATCAAAGCGTTCGGATTAGCGGCAAATTCTTCGGCTTGCGCCTGTGTGATAGGAGCATTCGGGCTTTGCGCCGCTTGATTTAGCTGCGCCGCGAGTCCGGCGGAAAGCACCGCGCCCATTATCGCCACGCCGACCGCGCCGCCGATGGAACGCGAGAATTGATTGAGCGAAGTGGCGATGCCGAGCTCGGTTCGTTTGACCGCGTGCTGGACGGCGATTAAAAGCGTCAGCATCGTCAAACCGAGTCCCGCGCCGATTAAAACCAAATCGACATACAGCCAGAATCGTGCCGTCTCGCGCTCGAACAGCGACAGGAACACAAAACCGACGGTCAGAAAAATGAAGCCGACAATGCAAATCGGGCGATAACCGACGCGCAGCATCAGATGACCGCCGACGACCGACATTCCGACCCAGCTGAGCATCAAAGGCGTGAGCAGAGAACCGGCTTCGGTCGCCGTCGAGCCGAGCGCGCCCTGCGCGAAAAGCGGCACAAAAGAAATCGCGCCGAACATCGCCACGCCCGCTAAGAATCCGGCGTAGACGGAAACCGCGACCGTCCGGTTGCGGAAAAGCCGAAACGGAATTATCGGGTCGGCGGCGCGGCGCTCGACCCAGACGAAAATCGCCATCAAAACCGCGAAGCCCGCGAAAAACGCCAGATTTTGCGGCGAAACCAGAGCCGCAAAACCAGTGCCGCCTTCGACCAAGCCGAGCATCAGCAAAGTAATCGCCGCCATCAGAAGCATCGCGCCCGCGTAATCAATCGCCGGACGCGTGTGAACTTTCGGTTCTTTCAAAGCTATCCCGATAATCGCCGCCGCCGCCAGACCGACCGGCAGATTGATGTAAAAAACCCAGCGCCAAGACAATTGGTCGGTGATAAAGCCGCCGACAATCGGACCGACGACGCTGGAAAATCCCCACACGCCGCTGAACAAAGCCTGCATCCGCGCGCGTTCGGTAATCGTGAAAATATCGCCGATAATCGTCATTCCCAGAGGGATCAGAGCGCCCGCGCCAAGCCCTTGAATCGCGCGAAAGATAATCAACTGCTCCATCGAAGCCGACATTCCCGAAAGTATCGAGCCGAGCAGAAAAACGCCGATGCCGATTTGATAAAGAAGGCGTCTGCCGTATAAATCCGAAAGCTTTCCCCAGACCGGCACGGTCACGGTCGAGGTGATTAAATACGCCGAAAACACCCAGCTGTAATGATTCAAACCGCCGAGCGAGGCAATCACGGTCGGCATCGCCGTGCCGACGACGGTCGCCTCCAGCGCCGCGAGAAACATTCCCGTCATCACGCCGATGGTCACCGCCCAGCGCCTTCGCGAAGACATCTCCAGCGTCGGCTTTTCGCGCGACGATTTTTCCTGTTCGTAAGCCTTGATTTCCGAAACTTCTTCCATTTTTCCCCTTGCCGCAAATAATTCGCTTGCTTCTACTTTACTGAAAAATCCGACGTATAAAAAGCTGGCTCGAAAATCGGAAAAATTTCAGTTCGCCCGCGCACTGAAAACAAAAACCGCGCGGCTTGTGTTAAAATCGAAGCCTGAAACAAGGAGAAAAAATGACGGAAAAAGACGACCTACAGGAAGAAGATTTAACCAAAGAAAATTTAAAAGGCGCGGGACAACGCATCCTGGGCAATCTCGAAATCATCGGCGGCATCATCACCGGCGACCCGGTAACTACTGCCGAAGGCGAATTTAACGACAGCGTCGGCAAAGCGCATCAGGACTCCGCGCGAGTCTTGACCGAGATTGAACACGAAGAGAGTGAATAAATGCAAAACGCAAAATGCAAAACGCAAAATGGAAGAAGAAATTTAATCCTAAATTTTAAATCCTACTATTTTGCATTTTGCGTTTTGCATTTTGCATTTGAAGACCTATGGAACCTTTAGCCAGCCGAATCAGACCGCGCAGCCTCGACGAATTTGTCGGGCAGAAACACCTTGTCGGCGCGGGCAAGCCTTTGCGCATCGCCATCGAGCAGGGGCACGTTTTTTCGTTTGTTCTGTGGGGCACGCCCGGAACGGGCAAGACGACGCTGGCGCGAATGTATGCCAGCGCGATTCACGCCGATTTTTACGAGCTTTCCGCCGTTTCCGCCGGAAAGGACGACATCCGCAAAATCATTGCCAAACCGCGCGAGGAAAACCGCCCGCGCGTTTTGTTTCTCGACGAGATTCATCGTTTTAATAAAGCCCAGCAGGATTTTCTTTTGCCGTTTGTCGAATCGGGCGAGCTGGTTTTAATCGGCGCGACGACCGAAAATCCGAGCTTTGAAGTGATTCCCGCATTGCTCTCGCGCCTGCGCGTTTTCGTGCTCGAAGAATTAACCGACGCGGATATGGCGGAAATCATCGACCGCACCGGCTACGAATTAGACCAGGACGCGAAAGACTGGCTCGTCGCGATGGCGAACGGCGACGCGCGACAGGCTATCACGATGATTGAAAACACGGCGCGTTTTTACGAAAAAATCACGGTCGAAACCTTAAAAGATACTTTGCAGGCTAAATTCCTGCGCTACGACAAAAAAGGCGAGGAGCATTACAACGTCATCAGCGCGTTTATCAAATCGATGCGCGCCTCGCAGCCGGACGCGGCGATGTATTATCTGGCGCGGATGATTGACGCGGGCGAAGACCCGAAATTTATCGCGCGGCGAATGGTGATTTTCGCTTCCGAAGACATCGGTCTGGCGCAGCCGACCGCTTTGGTCGTCGCCAACGCCGTTTTTCGCGCCGTCGAAACCGTCGGCTTGCCCGAAGCCGGAATCAATCTCGCGCACGGCGTCGCTTATTTATCAAACTGCCCGAAAGACAAAAGCGCCTACGAAGCTTATTTCGAAGCTCTGGACGACGCGCAAAAATACGGCAATCTGCCTGTGCCTTTAAAGCTGCGCAACGCGCCGACCCGCTTGATGAAAAATCTCGATTACGGCAAAGGCTACGAAAAATACACGAAAGAAGATTTGCTGCCGTCAAAGCTGAAAGGCAGAAAATATCTCAAGACCAAAAAAGATTGATTCATCATCGAAACGTAAAAAATGAATAATATGATTTCAGAGCAACGGTTTCTGCAGAATTTATATGAGGCGTTTAACCGGCGCGAGGTTGAGAAAATTCTTTCGGTGATGCAGCCGGACGTGGTATGGGCGAACGGGATGGAAGGCGGTTTCGTCTACGGGCGCGACGCGGTGCGCGAGTATTGGCGAAAGCAATTCGAGATGACGCGGGGACAGCTTGAACCGCTTGAATTTCAAAGGGACGAAAATGGTCGAAGCGTCGTGACCGTTCATCTGATGGTCAGAGATTTAGAAGGCAATCTGCTGGCGGAGAAAACGGTCAGGCAGATTTTCACGATTGAAAACGGTTTGATAAGTCTTTTTGAAATCGGCGATGATGCCGAACCGCTCAAATTGATGAAAACCGCTGATGAATAATGATATTTCGATTATGGTTCCGGTTGTCGGCGTCATTAAAAACGATTTCTCCAAGTTGAAGACAGCAGCGTCGAACAAATTATTGAATCCTGATTTAAGCTCACCGGCTTAGGTTTTTTGTCGATTTAGTTATAAAATGTAAAATTCGTCTCGCAAGCGGACGCCTTCCAGCATTTTCGAATCAGTTTCGGAAACTCAATTTACAGGGAAATATTTTATTGCGGAGCATTAATTCGGTGCAGCGTTTAAAACTGTTCGTTTCTTTATTTTTTATTTTGTTTGCGGCGTTCGCCTTTCTCGGTCAGCGTTGGCTGACGACGTTTTCCGCGGGCAGAAATCTTTCCGTCGAGTGGATTTCCGCGCCTGTCGGAGTTTCGGCTTCGGACGGAGATTACGTTGATAAAGTCGGCATCATGTGGAACACCGTGCGCGGCGCGGTCGTTTACCGCATTTTCCGCAGCACCGATAATAATCCGGCGTCAGCCATAGAAGTCGGCGCGACCGCCGCGAACTATTTTTTCGATGCCGCGCCGATACCCAACCAGAGTTATTTTTACTGGGTACGCGCCCAAAGCGGAAACGGCGCGACCAGCGATAGAAGCAATCCCGACCAGGGCTGGCGAGCGGTCGGTGAATTTCAATCCGAAATATTTTCTCCTCTGGCTCCGCCGCCCGCGCCGGTCGGAAATCCGGTGACGGCTGCCAAAGCAAGTTTGGGCAAAGCGCTTTTCTGGGACGAACAGCTTTCTTCGACTTTGACCGTCTCCTGCGGCACTTGTCATCGACCGGGCACAGGCGGCTCCGACCCGCGAACTTTCGCCAATAACTCAAGCTCCAGAAATCCCGGTTTCGACAACGCTTTTAATACGCCCGACGATGTTTTCGGCTCTCCCGGCGTGCCGCTCAATAATCAGGACGGAACTTACTCGCCGTCAAACGTTTTCGGCTTTAACGAACAGGTGACGCCGCGAAAAGCGCCGTCTTATTTAAATGCCGGTTTGGGTTTTAACGGCTTATTCTGGGACGGTCGCGCGTCGAGTACTTTTCGCGACCCGCTGACGAATACGGTTCTGCTGACTGAATGGGCTTCGCTCGAAAGCCAGATTTTAGCTCCGCCCGTTTCGCCTGCCGAAATGGGACACGGCAATCGAAACTGGACGCAGGTCGCCGCGCAAATCGCCGAAGCGAAACCGCTGGCGCTCGCCGAAAACATTCCGCCGTCGCTCGCCGAATGGATTAACGGGCGGACTTATCCGGAGCTTTTTGAAGACGCTTTCGGCTCGCCGGAAGTCACTCCGGCGCGGATTGCGATGGCAATCGCCACACACGAACGAAATTTATTTACCGACCGCGCGCCGCTCGACAGATATGCTTCAGGAATTGAACCGCTGACGGCTCCGGAAGACAGAGGACGCGAGATTTTCGTTCAGGCGCAGTGCAATTTCTGTCACGGCGGACCGCTGCTTTCGAATCAAAACTTTCATAACATCGGCGTTCGCCCGCAAATCGAAGACATCGGGCGCGAAGCGGTGACCGGAAATGCGGGCGACCGCGCGAGATTTAAAACTCCGACCCTAAGAAACGTCGAGCTGCGCGCGCCTTATATGCATAACGGGCGTTTCGCGACGCTCGAAGATGTCGTCGAGTTTTACAATCGCGGCGGGGATTTCAACGCGCCGAACAAAGACCCGCGCGTTCGCCCGCTTAATCTTTCGTCGCAACAGAAAGCCGACCTCGTCGCCTTTCTAAAACGCCCGCTGACCGACGCGCGGGTCAAAAACGAGCTGCCGCCGTTTGACCGCCCGAAGCTTTATACCGAATCGAATCGCGTTCCCGTCATCACCGGAACGGGGCGCAGCGGTTCGGGCAATATTGTTCCGCAGGCAGTTGCCATCGAGCCGCCGGTTGCCGGAAATCCGGGTTTTACAGTCGGCGTCGCGCGGGGCTTGGGCGGCGCTCAAGCCGTTCTGGTCATTGATTCAAACGACCCGAACGCCGGTTCTTCGATTCCGGCAAACGGCTCGTTTGCGCGCGTTGCGGTCAATCTGACGGGCAGCGGCGACGGAAACGGCTACGGCTCGGTCAGCTTGCCGATTCCGAACAATCCGGCTTTAATCGGGCAGACTTTTTACGGTCGCTGGTATATCACGGACGCAGGCGCCGAAAATGGATTTTCGGTCACACAGGCTTTTCGCTTTACGATTTTCAGCGGCTCCTCCACAATCGCGCCAAATAGAACCTTTGCCGATTTTGACGGCGACGGCAAAGCAGATTTATCGGTCTTCCGCCCGTCAAGCGGTTATTGGTATATCAGCAACAGCTCGAACAATTCTCTGTCTGCCGTGCAGTTCGGCGCGGCGGGAGATTTAATCGCCCCGGCTGATTTTGACGGCGACGGCAAAACTGATATTTGCGTCTTTCGTCCAAGTGACGGCGGCTGGTATCGCATCAACAGCTCCAACAACACTTTCAGTCCAAATCAGTTCGGCACGAATGGAGATTTACCTGTGCCGGGAGATTTCGACGGCGACGGCAAAGCTGATTTGACCGTTTATCGTCCTTCGGCGGGAAGCTGGTATCGCATCAACAGCTCGAATAATCAGTTTGTCGCTGCGCAGTTCGGAGTAGCGGAAGATAAACCTCTTGTCGGAGATTTCGACGGCGACGGCAAAAGTGATTTAACTGTGTTCAGACCTTCTAATGGAAC
>DASVWG010000383.1:0-11624 GCA_036389695.1 Pyrinomonadaceae bacterium | reverse complement strand
CCCGTGTGCCTGCCCAATGAGCGTAGCGAATAAACGTTTAAATAAATTCAACGTTGAATTTAATCAGAATTGGTTAGCGTCTTGACAGACGCTTTGGGCAGGCACACGGGCGTGCCCCTACAATTTTGATTATTGTTTCGGACGCTGGTCAGCCGGAACGTTTTTGTAAACGTCTTCGAATTTGGCGTAGCCGTCTTTGATGACAGTTGTCATCAGATTGTCTTTATCGACGGTTTGAACTTCGAGCAGAATCGACGGGACTTCCTTTTTGATAACGTCGTTCATAAAAGGCTTGGCGTCAGACAGCGTTTCTTTTTTCGCCAGTTTAATCGCGGCTTCGACCGCGCCGTTGGCGAGCGGAATAATCGGTTTGTAGACGGTCATCGACTGTTTGCCTTCGGCGATTGACTGCAATGCGCTGATTTCGGCGTCCTGTCCGGTCACCAGAATCTTTCCGGCGAGATTTCTTTTCGCCAGCGCCGAGATGACGCCCGACGCCATTCCGTCGTTGGAGACGACGAAGACTTTTACATTGTCATTCTGCTGCGTCAGAGTGTTTTCGGCGAAATTCAGCGCCAGCTCGCGGTTCCAATCGTTGATGTGCTGCTCGGCGACAATTTTGATTTTTCCGCCGTCAATTGCGGGCTGCAAAATGGCAAGCTGTTCTTTTTTCATAATATGCGCGTTGTTGTCGGTTCCCGCGCCGTAAACCATGACGTAATTTCCTTCGGGAGCTTTTTGCAGCGCGTATTCGGCGATTTTTCTGCCGATGACCGGCACCTGGTGCGAGATGTAGAGGTCGATTTTGTCGGAGTTTATCAGGCGGTCGTAAGAAATAACGGGAACGCCTTTCGCCTTTGCTTTGTCAACCATCGTCGCTGCCTGCGTCGCGTCGTGTGGTGCAATGACGAGCGCGTCGATGTTCTGCGTCAGAAGATTATCGACGTCGTTTGACTGACGGCTGGCGTCGTTGTTGGCGACCGTTATCACGCATTCGACGTTCAGCGCTTTGCAATGCGCGTCAAAGGCGTCGCGGTCGCGCTGCCAGCGTTCTTCCTTGACCGTGTCCATCGCAAAACCGATTTTAAGTTTGCGGTTCGGGTCTTTCGCCTGCGTGTTGCCGCCGGACGTCGTATTTGTCGTATTTCCCTGCGGCTGAACGCACGCGCCGACAAACATCGCCAGCGTCAAAGACACAAAAATTAAAAGTCTCTGCATAATCTCTCCTGTTTAAACTGCTGATTTCGCTGAAATACCAGGTCACAACGAATTTTAATTTAATGTAGATTTAACAACAAGCAGGAAACAAGTAAAAAGGCAAAAGGTAAAAGGCAAAAGGGCGGAAACGCAGGCGATGATGGAGCGTGTTTTAGTTTAGCTTATCCGATAGCCAGACTCGGACACGCTCGTTCACACTCGCGTTTCTGCCTGTTTGCTCTTACTTTTCTAAAATATTCTCGTCGAGATTTGTCACAATCCTGCCGACCGGATAAAGCCCGATGCGCCGGTCGAAATACGGCGAGCGTTCGTAGAAAAACCTCAGCCGCGCGCCCGCGCTTTTGCGAAAATTTTCGTCCTTTAGCTTTTCTTCAAACTCTTTGCGCAAATTAGCATCTTTCGCCAGCATTTCGCGCGCAATCGGCTCCATTATGTAATCGCTGAAATATTCTTTCTGCTCGAAAATCGCGTTGAAAAATCCCCACGCGGCGAAAGAATCGCCCGATTGCGGCTCAAGCAGGTGAACGATGACGTTTCCGGTTTCCTGTCTGAGCGGAACGACGACGGAATTTGCCGGAAACTCGCGCATCTCTTTGATTGGATTCGTTTTATAATTCACCGGCAGGCGGCTTTCAAAAGACGCGGGCGACCATTTCGGCTCGGTCAGACGATAGCTTTCGACCTCGATTTTCAGAGGCTTCGACGTTTTTTGAAAACGAACGCCGTGCGCCTGCAAAACTTCGATGACGCTCTGCCACTGCGGCGGAATAATGTAATAAAGCGGCGGCGCGACCGCGACGGCAATCTTCACTTCGTCAAATTTCGGAATCGTCACGTCCAGCGGCTTCGTGCCGTAGACGATGCGTTTCGCGCCGGAAATTTCGCTGTCTTCCATTTTGTATTCGACGCCCTTAAAGGCAAACGGAACGGAATTTTTGGTGAACTCGAAACGAAGCGGAAATTTGTTGTTCGCATTGTAATTTTGCCCGCGCCCGGTGGTTTCGGCGTCGGCTTGGCGATTCGCTTCAAACAGGCTTTCCTTATTCAGATTTATTTCTTCCAGGGTTTTCCAGAAAACGTCGTAAGTTCCGCGAACGCGCGATTTATAAGGTTTTAGCGAATGCGATTCAATCAGCAGTGCGGGGCGATTTCTTAAAGCCGTGTAGCCGGTCGCAAAGCGCGGCGTGGCGATAAAAGTCGTCACGCCGGACGAGACTTCGCGCCCGTTAAATTCCAGATAATGCGTCAAAAGATTGCCTTCTTTTTCGACTTTCGGCGCGATTGATTTTTCAAAATGCTCGTTCATCCAGTTTTTGACGAACGGCGAGACTTCTTCGAAATGCGCGAATTCGTACGTGATGTTGTAGCGAAAATCCGCGCCGTCGGTGACGTGCGAGTCGATAAAAAAATCGGGTTTCCAATCGTTCCAGAGATTTAAAAAAGCGCGCGTTTCCGGCGCGTCCGCCTTCATATAGTCGCGGTTCAGATTCAGATTCGACGAAGTTCCGCGAAAACCCATCTCGTCGGGTCCGATTTGATTGATGCGGTTGTACGCCGAAAAAAGCTCGTGACCATCGACGTTGTAAATCGGAATATAAAGAATTACGACGTTATCGAGCAGGCTCAGACGAGTTTTCGTGACGGCGATGTCGCGCAGAAGCGCCAGCCCGGCGTCTTTGCCGTCGGATTCGCCCGCGTGGATGCAGGCTTGTATCAAAACGACGGCTTTTCCCTTGCGTCGCGCCGCGTCGGGCGTAAAAGTTTTTCCGCCTGCCGCAATCAGAAGCGGCAGGTCGCGCCCCTCGCCGCTTTTGCCGAAAGGTTTGTAAATTATCAAATCAGAAGATTTATCTAATTTACGGCTGTATTCTACGGTTTCCGCGTAACGCGGCGTTTTTTGGTAATTCGTCTGTTCGGCAAAGGTTTGCCATTCTTTGGATACGTTCATCGATTCACTCTGGGCGCAGACTTCGAAGGTCAAAAAAAGGGCTGAAAAAAGCACGAAAAAAAGCGTTTTAGACATATTCTGGATTAGCGAAACAATTTTCTACGATAATAAACCATTTTTCGTACAAAAAGAACTTTCATTTTCGCGCAAAAATCTGCTAAGATAAGTTTCATCAAATTTATTTGTCCTGAGTTCGTAAGTTGTATAAAAACTTAGTCTTAAATTTCGCAAATGTCGCCATTTTTTATTGACATCGGGAAATAATTCGTGTAAAAGATACAAGGCATAGATTTTTAAAATTATTGATTCAAAGCGGTTCAAGAGGAGAAATATGAATAGCAAAGTTTGGATTCGGAAAGCACTGTCCCTGTGCTTGGTTGTTGCGGTTTACGCGACATACTCAATGGTTGGGTTGGCAAGTCCTGACAAGTTGGTCGGCGAGTTGACGGTTTCGGGCAAAGCCGTCAGCGGCGAAATTCCGGTGGTGACAGTTAACGGTGAAGCCGCGCAGAGCGGTCGTGCAATTTTTTCGACAAGCACTATTACAACATCTGAAACTTCGAGCGCGGTTATCAATCTCGGCAAAATCGGCAGGATTGAACTCGCCCCGAAAACGACCATTTCAGTGACTTTTAATGAGAAAGGTTTGAATGGCGATCTGGCTTCCGGCAAAGTCACGGCTTTAAGCGCGGACAACGTCAGCATCAAAACCCCGGACGGCAAAGTGACAAAACTCAGCGCCGGTGAATCCGTCATGGCTCAGCAGCAGAAAACTGATGACGATGATAATGACGGCGGCGCGGCATGGTGGGTATTTGCTTTGATTTTAGGCGGCGCGGCAGCAGCCGTCGTTATTGCGGCAACCACTGATAACAACGACATCAATCTCGGCGGCGGAACAGTCGTCGTCAGCCCGAGTCGTTAATCGGTGCGAGCCATTTTTATATCTGGTTTGAAGATAGGAGGAAAACAAATGCTCGGCAGAAATTGGGTTCGTAAATCTATTACATTTTTAGCTACTTTCGCCGTTTGGAGCGTCACATCGATGGTCGCTTTAGCCGCGCCGACGGAGGCGACCGGCGTCATTAACGTCACCGGACAAGTAACCGTTAACGGGCAACCGGCGGTTTCCAATTCAACGTTTATCAGCGGCGGCACGATTGTGACCGGCGCCGATTCGACGGCAACTGTCAGTTTAGGAAAAACGGGAAGAGTCGAACTGCTCGCCGGTTCCACGCTGACTTTGAAATTTACCGAAAGCAGCATCATCGGCATGATGGAAGCGGGAAAAGCGCGCGTTTCAAATGCCGCCGGCGTGGCGACGACCTTTACTACCAAAGACGCCACCATTCTGGCTGACGCGGGACAGGCTAACACTTTCGCCCTCGAAATCGAATGCTCGCATACGCACGTCGATACGCTGGCTGGTCTGGTCACGATGCGCACCGGAACGAACGACAAACAGGTTGCCGCCGGAACGGATGCGGTCGCCGGTAATCTTTCGCAAACCGGCTGCAAACCGTGTCTGCGTCCGGGAACGGTTATTCCGGTTCCGGTTGCCGGTCTCGGAGCCGGAGCGATTGCCGCGATTCTGCTGGCGATTGGCGGCGTGGTCGGCGCGGGAATTTTACTGGGCGATTCCAGTATTAAAACCGACGGCGGCGGAACGGTTGTCGTCAGCCCGACTCGCTAATTTCGGCGCTTTTTAAAAGGCAGAAAGCCACAGCTTTAAAATCTGCGGGGCATGTTCTAATAAACGTGCCCCGCAAAACTTTGTTTACGTTTGTGAATTATTTAACAAGAATTATTTAATAAGTCAGGAATAGTATTTATATATGCATATTGCAGTTATTGGAACGGGTTACGTCGGCTTGGTGACCGGCGCGTGCTTTGCCGAATTCGGCGTTGAAGTCACCTGCGTCGACGTTGACCGAAATAAAATTGAACGCTTAAATCAAGGTATTATACCGATTTATGAACCGGGCTTAGACCAGATTGTCGAGCGCAATTCGAAAGCCGGTCGTCTTCATTTCACGACCGACATCAAATCGGCGGTCGAACAGGCGCTGGTCGTTTTCCTCGCCGTCGGCACGCCGCCGAAAGCGGACGGCTCGCCCGATATGAGCTATTACCAGCAGGCGGCGAAAGACATCGCCGAAGCGATGAACGGTTACAAAGTTATCGTCACGAAATCGACCGTGCCGGTCGGAACGGGCAACTGGCTGCGCGGATTCGTCGCCGAAAATCAAAAGGTCAAAACCAATTTCGGCGTCGCTTCCAACCCGGAATTTTTGCGCGAAGGCGCGGCAATCGAAGATTTTATGCGTCCCGACCGCGTCGTCATCGGCAGCAACGAGCCGGACGCCATCGCGATTATGAAAGACCTCTATCGCCCGCTTTATCTGATTGAAACGCCGATTGTCATTACCTCGCTCGAAGCCGCCGAGCTTATCAAATACGCCGCCAACGCTTTTCTCGCCACCAAAATTACGTTTATTAACGAGATTGCCAATCTGTGCGACGCCATCGGCTGCGACGTCCACGACGTCGCGCGCGGGATGGGAATGGACAATCGCATCGGTCGAAAATTTCTGCATCCCGGTCCCGGCTACGGCGGCTCCTGCTTTCCGAAGGACACGCGCGCGTTTACCAAAGTCGGCGACCAATTCGGCATCGAAACGATGGTCGTCGATGCCGTCATCGAAGCCAACGAGCAGCAGCGGCAGGCGATGGTTCCGAAAATCGAAAAGCTCGTCGGCGGTTTGGAAGGCAAACAAATCGGCGTTCTGGGGCTTTCGTTCAAACCCGAAACCGACGATATGCGCGAGTCTCCGGCGATTGACATTATAAAGGAAATGCAGAAACTCGGCGCGCAGGTCAAAGCCTTCGACCCGGTCGCGATGGAAGAAGCCAAACATTGCCTGCCCGACATCGAATATGCGTCCGACGAATATGAGGCTATCCGTGACGCCGACGCGCTCGTTATTATTACCGAGTGGAATCAATTTCGCGCGCTCGATATGGAAAAAGTCAAAAGCCTTCTGAAATCGCCGAAGATTGCCGATTTGCGCAATATCTACGAGCCTAAAGATATGCGCGAGCTCGGCTTTGATTACGTCGGCGTCGGGCGTTAATTGCGGAAAACGGAAATAAAGCGCTGAGCCGCGCCTACAGGCAGCAGATAGCGAAAGTAAAAGCCGACTAAAGTTGCAACTCAAAACGCTCGGTTTTATTTTTGGGCAAAGCATTAATTTGCAGTTTCGACTCAAATGTTTAAAATGAATAGGCGGAGGTTTTCGAGCTTCCGCCTTTCTTATACTTCCATTTTAATTTACATATGAATTTTACATCAAAAGTGTTAGTCACCGGCGGCGCGGGTTTTATCGGTTCCAATCTGGCGGGCGAGCTTATTCGGCAGGGCGCGAAGGTCACGATTATCGACAATCTCGCGACGGGTTTTCGTGAAAATCTGGAAGAAATCGAAGGCGATTTCGATTTCGTCGAAGGCGATTTAAACGACGATTCGGCTTTGCAAAAAGCGCTCGACGCAGCCGAGATTGTTTTTCACCAAGCCGCTCTGCCCAGCGTTCCGCGCTCGGTCGATAACCCGCAGGAAACTCACGCCGCTTGCGTCAACGCGACTTTTAACCTGCTTTTGAAAGCCAGAGACGCCGGCGTCCGGCGTCTTATTTACGCGGCTTCCAGCTCGGCTTACGGCAATCAGGAAATTCTGCCGAAAGTCGAAACGATGCGCCCCGAACCGCTCTCGCCCTACGCGGCGGCAAAACTGATGGGCGAATATTACTGCCAGGTTTTCAGCAACGTCTACAATCTGGAGACGATTTCCCTGCGCTATTTCAACGTTTTCGGACCGCGTCAGAATCCTTCATCGATGTATTCCGGCGTCATTTCCCGCTTCATCGACGCCCTGATGAGCGGCAAAACGCCCGTCATCTACGGCGACGGCGAGCAGTCGCGCGATTTTACGTTTATCGCCAACGTCGTCTCCGCCAACATCAAAGCCGCACAGACGACTAAAGGCATCGGTCAGGTCATGAACTGCTCAAACGGCGAGCGCATCAGCCTGAACGAGCTGCTGGAAGTGCTGAAAAAAATAACCGGCAAAACGGACGTCGAAGCTGAATACCAGACCGAAAGAACCGGCGACGTCAAACACTCGCAAGCCGACAATTCCCGCGCCAAAGAATGCCTGAACTACGAAAAACTCGTCGGCTTGGAAGAAGGTTTGCAAAAAACCATCGACTGGTGGAAACAAAGCCGCTTCGCCGCGAATAATTCGTAAACGAGAAATTTTTCACACGAAATCGACTTGCCAGATTAAATCTCAATGTGTATCATTTTTATTTCGGTTAGTGAAAATATTTCACCATTCCGGAAGCGTTCTTTTTCAAAAAGTGGTCCGATAGCTCAGTCGGTAGAGCAAATGGCTTTTAACCATTGGGTCGAAGGTTCGAGTCCTTCTCGGATCACCATTTATTTAAACAGGAAAAGGACAACTATAACGGTTGTTCTTTTTTGTTTGTGTGCCTGGTATAAGTTAAATCTTAGATTTTGGTTGGAATTTTTTTAAATCCGATACATTTATCAATAAAGGCTTTCCGGCTGCAGTATTTGCCAGACGGAGAGAATGCCCATAAAAAGGCATAGAGAAATGGCGGTGTAGTATAAGAAGTTTTTCGGGAAATATCGCCGCAGAGCTAAGCCCAGCGTAATTGCTAAAATTCCCTTGAGTATCAAGGCGGCGGAAGCGCCGAGCCAGACGGTTGCCGGCGCTTTATATTGCGCCGTCAGGGCGGCGGCGGAGATTTGTCCGATGTCTGCCCATTCGATAAAAAAAATCGAAGCGAAAGAAATCGCCGTCGAGCCGGAGAAGCTCGCGGAATCAGGTCGCGGCTGAGCGTTGTCATCCGAATTTTTAAACCATAAAACAAAAGCCGTGGCGAAAAATGTGAGCGCGCTGACGGTTGCCAGCAGCGCCGGCGGCAGCTCGGTCAACATCTGTCCGACGAGAACGGCGACCAGCATTTTCAAACAAAAGGCGACGGTCAAGCCTAAAAAGACCGCCGTCAGATTGAAACGCATTGCCAGCGAGATTATCGTGTAGATTGATTTATCGCCGATAATCTCTGCCGCAAAAACAATGGCAAAAGCTGTCAGCAATATAGAAATATCCATATTTTATTCCGGCGCGTAAATAAACCCGAAAATACTAAGCCAAATTGTTTCAAGCAATCGATGCGAAAAGCTTACACCATATCTTCAAATTTGAAAACACTTTTATTCAAAGGGAGATGCAAGGCGGATGGCGGGTAAATCAGGACAAGTCGCCGGAAGTTATGGAGACGGATTTGTGCCGCGCACGACGAGAACCGAGCAGGGCGCGTGGTGCACCAGCGAATCGGTAATCGAGCCGAGCAGCATTCGTCCCCAAAAGCCGCGCCCGTGCGAGCCGATGACAATCAAATCCGCCGACCATTCTTTTGCCGCTTTGATAAGCGACTCGTCGGGCGCGCCCAGCGAAACCTGTGTCGTCAAATCGATATCCGGAAAGCGCTGCCGAACCTGCGCGGCGGCTTGCTCGGCATATTCCTGCGCTTTTTTCCGCGCCGAGCTTTCGAGCTCCTGAGAAAATTCCGGCGAAATGCTGATGTCCATCGGCTCGATAACTTCGAAAACCGAAACGATTTTTATCGCCGTTTTTTCCGGCGAGGCAATTATCTCGAAGCTTTTTTCGACGGCGGCGCGGCTGAATTCCGAGCCGTCGGTGGAAATCAGAATTCTCATTTTTTCTATATTTCTTTGCCCAATCCTTCGACAACGACGGCGTTTGGAAGCTCGGCTAAAATCTTTCCCGAAATCGACAACTTGCTCCGGCGGAAACCGCCGCCGATAATCAAACGCTCCATCGCGGCGATTCGCGAATCAATCAGAATCGGGTAGCTTTCCGGCAAACCGAGCGGCGTAATTCCGCCGTATTCCATTCCCGTCTCCGCCAGAACCTCGTCGAGCGGCGCAAATGAAATCTTTTTCGCGCCCAAAGTTTTTCGCGCCACATTATTCAAATCCGCGCGGCAATTCACCGGAACCAGACACGCCGCAAACGAACGGTTTTCGCCGCGCACGGCGACCGCGATAACGCAATTCGCGCCGCCCGACGGGTCGACGCCGTAATGCTCGCAAAACTTCGCGCTGTCGGCAAATTCGGCGTCAATCGGCGTCACCAGAATTTCCTCGACCGGCGTCGCGCCGCGCCAGTTTTTCAAAAGCTCGTTAATACTCGGCGGCAAAAGGTCCGGACGGTTTACAGCCGGTTCGAGATGCAAATCTTCGGGCATATTATTTTAAATTTATGTTTCGGCGTTTCCGACGTAAAACATATCGTCGGGTTTTCACGAATGCCGCCGTTGAACCAGATAGCTTAAAAGACGGAATACGCGCCAATCATATAATTGCCAATTAACCTATTAATCACACAAATAAAACTATGAGGGCGTTGCTGCATCTCATAGTTTTAAGGTAATTATTTTACCGTTGAGAGTAAACGAAATTATTTAATCCCGTTTTTATTTCGCGAAACGAGAAATATATCCGAGTCCCGTTATCTTCACGAACCGCTACAAAAACAGGTCGGCGGAACGCTCTCGTAAAGACGAACTCCGGTGAAACCATTAGAATCACGTAACTTCCAATGACCCGGTCTACAAATTGCTTTGCCTTTACTACAAGTTACACTGCAACTTCCATGTTTATCACTTATACTGCAGCTTTCAGCCATCGCTTCAATAAACCCGAGAGAATCCGTCGTCATCCAAAAAGAATAATTTTCCATTTGAAGAATGGATTCTTTCATTAAGGATTCTCTTTCATTAAACATAAGACTGGAATTTTGCGGATTTTTTTCGCCGCCGTATGTAATACCGAGCAAACAAAAGACAAACACTAATGCAAAAACTGATTTTTTCATTTTTCTATTCTCCTAAAGTTTGAATTTCTTCTAAAAAAATCTCTAAAAAACAGCAGTGCTTGTTGGTTGGCACTATTTTTTGGTTTATCCAACTAGCTTAGTGTTACATACGCTACTAATTAGAAAAATGTTTTCAGTTCAATGCTAACTGTAGTGAAGTTACGGAAATGCTGAATGCACGAACAGATAAAGACAGAAAACTCTATTCTGTTTTTGCTGTCACAACACAATTTCTAGCTTTTTACTTCCACATAAAACATATCATCCGACGGTCGCAGCGGGCGAGCCAGCCAGAGCGGTCGGCGCAAGCCGTTCGGTCCCGGCGCGGGGCGCGTCATCGCCAGCCATTCTTTGTAAATGGCGAAGGATTTTTCCGTGTCGACGTAAACGTCGCCGTATTTATCGCCGTCGTGCGCTTTTTCGACTCTGACGCGCTGATGCCAGCAGTGCATTCCCGAAATCGGGTCGGGATGGACGGGAAACGTAATGTTTTGATGAACGCCGCCGTCCGTCCAGAAGATTCTGGACGTGTCCGGGTCGGAGCTTTTATAAGCGCCGATGCCTTCGACGACGGTCATTTTCCATTTGCCTTTTTCGACTTCGTCAATCGAAACCTGATTCGTCGCCCAGCGATTGTTCTTCGCGTCCTGCGCGCGCCGCCAGCGCCCGATGTGATGCGAGCAGGCGACGACGCCCGGCTTCATTCCTTCCGTCACCCACGCGCGATTGACGAAATATCCGATGTCGGTCGAGACGCGCACGAGGTCGCCGGTTTTGATTCCCCAGCGCTCGCCGTCCGAAGTGTGCATCCAGAGCGGGTTGCGATGCGAGATTTCCGCCAGCCATTTCGCGTTGCCGGAACGCGTGTGAATCAAAGTCGGCAGGCGAAACGTCGGAACTAAAACAATCTCGTTTTCGCCCAGATTTTCGGGATGAATGTGGCTTTTCACATAAATCGGAAAAGCGTATTCCGACCAGCCCCAATCTTTCGTCGTGGCGGAATAAAATTCCTGCTTTCGGGAAGGCGTGTTAAAGCCGACGCGCGGAACGCCGTCGATGACGACGCCGACGGTATTGTTGTTTTTCCGCACGCAGCCGGTGTCTTTGTCAATCTGCGTGCCTTCCAAATCGGCTTCGGCGAGCGGTTCGAGATGCTTGTTGTAAACCGCTTTTTCGACCTCGAAAGCGCCGTATTTTCGCATATATTCGAGCGGCGTCAGATTTTCTTTCGCGGCGGCTTCGGGCAAGCCTTTCGTGTTTTCAAAAATGTACCGGTAATATTCGTCAATCGTGATTTTCTCGCCCGCGCGATACGGCGAAACGAAATGTTTTCGGATTCCGAGCTCGCCGTCCGGATCGATTCGCCACGACAATTCAAACCAGAATTCGTCTTCTTCCCAAACTTCGCCCGGATTCGTTTCGTATGTAAATTTTACATTTTTGCCCATTTTCCGCGCCGCCTCGCGCAAAACC
>DASVWG010000382.1:0-2004 GCA_036389695.1 Pyrinomonadaceae bacterium | reverse complement strand
CAACCGACCGATGAGGATTCACAGTATAAAATCGCCAATCAAGAGAATTAACTAATAACCGGAAAGTGAAAAGCTCTTTAATTCTCAGTTCTCAGTTCTCAGTTAATACTGAATCAAGCTGCCGTCGCGTTTGGCGCGACGGATGGCGCGCGTGAAAACCCAGAGCGAGAAGGGAAGCAGAACGATTAAAAAACTCATCAACGCGAAAAAAGAGCTTTGCACTTCCGTGAAAGTTTTGCCCTGAATCAGGATGCCGCGAATCGCGTCCAGACCGTGCGTTGACGGATTGATAAACGAGACAGCTTTGCCGCCGGTTTCGCCGAGCGATTCATAAAGCATTTCTTTCGGGTAAAAAACGCCGGAAAAAAGCGCCGTGCCCGCGCCTAAGAGAATCGCGAACGGGTCGCCGCGCTTGAAAGCCATCGTAAAGCTCGCCGACAAAATTCCGAGACAAGCCAGAACCAGGGTCGTCAAAAGCAGAAACATCAGCGCGAGCAGAAAATTGCCTTTATACTGCACGTTGAAAAAAATCCAGCCGAAAAACAAATATAAAAACGAGTAAAACGTCGCTTCGACATACGCCCACGCCGAGCTGGAAACAATCACCGTCGGAACATTGACCGGCGTCAGCAGAACGCTTTCGAGCGTGCCCTGCATCTGTTCCTGCCGGATGGCGTTGGCGAGACTGGAAAAGCCGACCAGAAAATAATTGAGCATCGCCAAGCCGGTCAGCCACGCCGCCAGCGGATTCTGCCACTGCTGATATTGCGCGAGCGGAAAGCCCGCAAAAATGCGCGAGATAAAATAAAACGTCGTCGTGACGCCCAAAATCCAGACGATTTTAATCAGAAACTCGACGCGATAAGACAGCGACAGGTGAAAATCGCGGATGATGAAAGCGCGGATGCGGCGAAAAAGAAGCATTCTCGGTAAAACAGGAACTAATGTTAATCTAAAACGTATTAATAGCGCAGGACAAACTTTGATTGCAAACAAACGCTATTCAAAATAAAATTGCCGTATGAATTTTTTCCCGAAAACCGCCGTCAAATCAAAATCAACCTGGCTTTTATTATTGTCGATTATCTTTTCGATTTCCTGCGGCAATCAAACCGAACCGAACGCCAACGGCAAGACAAACTCGAACGCCGCCAACATTGCCAACAACGAACCTTCCTCGATGTTCAACGACGATGCCGCCGCGCTCGGCAGTCAGGTTCTTTTGCCGTTCGTCCCGGAAGACGTGCGTTTTGTCGAGGAAAACATTAAAAATACCAACGATAAAAAACTGACCGCCGTGATGAAATTTACCGAAGAAGACGCGAAAAACCTGACGGCGCAGGCGGAAAAACATCGTCCGGCAGAACAGGTCGAAATCGGGACCGAACACTGGTTTCCCGAAGAGCTCGTCGCGCAGTCGCAGCTTTCGGGCAACGAGTCTTTAAACGGAAAAGCCTACGCGCCGACCGATTTTCTCCAGCTTCCATACAAAACGGGAAGACTCGTCAAAATCGAAAACTCGAATTTTTTTGTTCTGGAATTGACGACCAACTAATTTTGCAGTCGTTTGATTTCTTCGCGCAAACGCTCGATTTCCGCTTCCGCATCACCGAGCGTGCGCAGAAATTCTTTCGTTTCGGGATTGAAAAGCCGTAGAGCTTCGCCCGTATCGACGACTTCGAGATTCAATTCGGGACTGAAAATTCGACGATTTTTAATTGGAACCTGTTTGAGTTCGCCGCGTTTGAGCCGGTAAGCGATGAGCGGTTCAGGCAGATAATCATATTCCGGGTCGAAAATGTAATATTCCTTCACGCCGAACTGCTGGTATAAAAACCATTTCTTATTCAAATCCTCGCCCCACGTTTTGCGCGACGAAATCTCGAAAACGACCTGCGGAGATTGTTTTTCTTCCCAGAGTTTAAAGGTTCGGCGCGGATGTTTGCCGACGCCTTTCACGACCATTACATCGGGCGCAAAAACTTTGCGCGGATTGCCTTCCTC
>DASVWG010000381.1:0-14538 GCA_036389695.1 Pyrinomonadaceae bacterium | reverse complement strand
CGTGCTTCTTCTGAAGGATTGTTTCAGATATTTTATGGCTAAATAGATACTTCTACAAATTAGAAACGACTAATAATCTGACGTTTCTTTTTCACTAAAACCTAAAGTTTAACTTTTATAATTCACACGCCTTTTACTATTTCTAATACATTTAAAACTATATATATTTCTTAGTAGTACTAGTAGTAGCTGTGGAAAAGTGGAAAACCGGCTTTACTGTTGAAATAGTTACATTTATCTTTCCACAGGCAGTGTGGAAAACTCTGTGGAAAACCCGTCGCCTGTGGAAAATTTTGACAACACGAAGAGTTTTCCACCGATTTCCACAGGGCGTTTTTTCAACAGCCTGTGGAAATGTGGAAAACTTCGTTTAAATGTTGTCGCTAAACTATATAGACAGTTCCGCTAAAATTCTTCCTTGTGGAAATAATTCCCCAAAATTCCGCTCAAACAGTTTTAATTAACTGCAAAGATTATCTATAAGGTCGCTGACGACCCTGTGGAAATTTCTATCTTCCTTAATTAACGCGTCAATCTTCTCGACCGAGTGCATGACGGTCGTGTGATGCTTGCCGCCGAAGTCGCGACCGATTTCGGGAAAGCTGTGTTTCGTTAATCTTTTGCACAGATACATCGCCACCTGTCTGGGCACGGCAATCTGGCGCGAATTATTTTTCGATTTCAGTTCTTCGACCGTCAATTTGTAATGCGCGGCGACGGCTTTCGAGATTCTGTCCATCGACAAACCTTCCGGCTGCTCGTGGTCGACGAGATTGCGAATCGCGTCCTGCGCGAGCATCTTCGAAATCGGCATTCCTCTTAAAGAAGAAATCGCGACGAGACGAACTAAGGAACCTTCCAGCTCGCGAATATTGCTTTTTACTTTTCCGGCGATGAAAAACGCGACATCGTCGGGCAGGCTGACGCCGTCCAAATCGGCTTTGCGTTTCAGAATAGCGACTTTCGTTTCCAAATCCGGCGGCTCGATGTCGGCAATCAAGCCCCACTCGAAACGCGAATGCAGGCGTTCTTCCAAAGTCGGAATCTCGCGCGGCGGGCAGTCGGAAGTGATGACGATTTGTTTCTGGTCGTTATGCAGCGCGTTGAACGTGTGAAAAAATTCTTCCTGCGTGCGTTCCTTGCCAGCCATAAACTGGACGTCGTCCATTAGCAGAACATCAATCGAGCGATATTTGTCTCTAAAAGTCTGCGTTTTGTCGTAACGAATCGCGTTAATCAATTCGTTCATAAATTTTTCTGCCGAGATGTACGCGACGCGCAGGTGACGATTGCGCTCTTTTATCGAATGACCGATGGCGTGCATCAGGTGCGTTTTGCCCAAGCCCACGCCGCCGTATATATATAAAGGATTATAGGTTTTGCCCGGCGCCTCAGCCGCGCCCAAACTCGCCGCGTGCGCAAACTGGTTGCAGGAGCCGACGACAAAAGTTCCGAATGAATATTTCTGGTTGAGCGAATTCTCAATCGGCTCGATGTCGACGAAATTCGTCGTGTTCTGTTTCGGCAGAGCTTCCGGTCTCGGTTTTTCTAAAGTATTAAAATTATTTGAACTGGTTTGTGTATTTTGTTTTTCAAAAAAGAAATCCGCGTCGTCTTCGAGAAAATTTTCTTCCGGCAGCTTCGTTTCCTCGACTTCCCAATCCAGCCGGTAGCTCGCCAGATTCAGCTCGTGCAAAGTCTGTTTGATAACGTCCGAATAATAGGTGCTGACCCAATCTTTATTAACCTGGCTGGCGCGCAGGCGCAAAACTTTTTCCTGCGCGTCGAAGCCTTCGAATTGAATCGGGCGAAACCAGGCGTCAAAAATTTGCCGGTTCAGACGTTTTTCCACCGATTGCAGGATGCTGTTCCAAACGTTTGCGTTTTGTTCTGTTGAAATGTTCATATCTTTTCTCCGCGACTCAGGCGAAAAATTTGTTAAATCAGCGGCGAAACTTTTAAGCAGTTTACCGTGCGGAATTCTTTTTAAAACTATTTTGGGAAACTTCTAATAAACCTTTCAAAAATATACGATTGAACGTTGTTAAAGGTATATTTTGTTAAGTTTTCCACAGGGTTTTCCACAGGCTTGTGGAAAGGTGCTTAAAAGCTAATGTAAAACCTTAACTTGTTTGTTTTCAATTATTTACAAGAATTAAATCAATGTGAAACGGGTGCAAGACTAACACAAAAAAAGGGCAAATGCAAGAAGAAATCCACAGGTTTTCGGAAAAAATATTTTCGGCGCAAAAAGTCTTTTTTTATAAAGGATTTGGCGGATTTCCGAGGTGTGTTAGACTTGTTTCGCTTGCAGTTTATAGCTAAAAATTATGCCGAAAAAAAAGAAATTAATAAAGCCGGAGCCGGACGAAAAACTGACCGGGCAGATTAAGAAAGCATCGGAAGGTTTATATTACATCAGCGAGACGGACGCGGAGATTTTCCCTTTCCTGGGAACAAAGACAGACGCCGTGACCAAAGAAAATCTTTTAAGCCAGAGCGCAAACAAGCCGGACGCGCCGGTCGAAGAAAGAGATTTCGAAGGTTTTTTTACGCGCCTGACAAAAATTCAGGATTGGTTCGGCGACGAAGAAAAGCAGACGGCGGAGCGATTCGCGCGACTTAAAGAATTACTTGAGAAGAATCTGAAAGATTTAAAAGTTTTTAAAGTCGGGCGCATCGAGATTGATATTTACGTCGTCGGTCTCGATTCCGAAGGCAAAATGGCGGGAATTAAGACGAAAGCGGTCGAAACTTAAGGCAGAAACGCTGGTAGTTATGGAGCGTGTCTTTTAAACGATGAACGATGAACGCGGAACGATGAATTGCAAATTCTGCATCTCGAATTCATCGTTCCGCGTTCTGCATTCTGCATTTAAGAGACACGCTCCATCACCGCCCGCGTTTCCGCCCTTTTAAATTAAAAAGCCGACTTGAAATTTCAAGCCGGCTTTTCCAAAGAGAATTTCCGAAAAACTATTTTTGCTTGACCGAGCTCGCGCCCGAAGCGTCTTGTCTGACGTTTTTCGGCGCGCCCGTATAGCGAATATTGCTGGCGCCGGAAGCTTCGGCGTCGATTTCATTGCTGGCGAAAACCATCGCGCTGCTCGCGCCGCTGGCGTCGACCTTCACGTTTTCCGCTTTCAGATTTTCCGCATCCAGACGGCTCGCGCCGCTCAAATCGACGAATAATTCTCTGGCTTCGCCGTCGACTTTGATTTTCGAAGCGCCGCTCGCTTCAATCGTCAGAGATTCGTTTTTAACGTTGGTTAAAGTTCCCGTCGAAGCGCCGGAAACGTCGAACAATTCGATTTGCGGCATCGCGATGCGCACGCGAATCGGATTTCTGGTCGAGATGTTGCCTTCGGTGTAAATTCTTAAAGTATCGCCTTTGACTTCGGTTTTGATGTATTGCAAAAGGTTGTCGTCGGCTTCGACTTCGACGGCGAAATCTCTCTGCGCCGCGACGTCGATGGTTATCGCGCCGCCGGATTTGACGCTGCTGAAGCCGGAAACGTCTCTTTTTTCGATTTGAATGTTGCCCGAGCCTTTAGTTTTCGAAAAGACGTTGATGCTCGGCATATGGAAGCCGAAGGAAAAAGCGAACATCTTGGCGAACATCAGACCGGCGATTAATGCGATTATGAAAACGATTATTTTTACTTTTCTCATATTATTCTCCAGGAAAATGAATGATTGAATGACGAGTCGTCCATCTGAAAAACGACCTTTTCCCGGAAAAAGTTCAAAGTTTATTTCGACGCGTAGAAATAAAATTGAATCGCCTGCATGATTCCGATGAGCAAACCGAACAGCGCGCCGAAAAGCTCGATGGTTCTGAGATGTTCTTTGGCGACGGAAAGCACGAGATTTTCAAGCTTTTCGACCGGATAATTGTTGATTTTTTCGCGCACGACGTTGCCGATGTCAAATTCCTGTATGACCTGCGGCAGTTTTTCGCGGGCGGCGGCGATAATCGTTTCGGTCAGCGATTTTCCGGCGCTGCGCACCTGCTCTTCCGAAACGTGGTCGGAAAGCTTTCCAATCGGCGCGGACAAAAGCCGCTCGATTTGTCTGGACAAAACCGAGTTGATGATGTTTGCCGTCTCGTCGCGGTTCAAAATCCCCAGCAGACCTTTGGAAAGCATATTTTTCAGCTTCTCTTCGGCTTGCGGGTGAATCGTCTGCAAAATCGCGTCGATGCTGTGCGGGCGGATTTTGTGCAGCGTGTCGGTCAGATAGGCGGAGATTGAATTCTGCATTTCTTCGCCTTGCAGAACGGACAGAACGCCTTTGATAATCTGCGATTTCAGGCGTTCCAGCTGTTCGGGCGCGATTTTGCCCAGGACTTCGGGAATCGGGCGTGCCATCGCGTTGCTGATGGCGCGGTCGAGAAAATTCTGCGCTTCCTGCGCGAAAAAGTCGCCGCGCAAGGTTTCTTCGATGCGTTTCGGCAGGCTGTCATTGACCAAATCATCGACTTCATTTAAAAGATTGTCGCGCGAGACAAAAATCTTTTTGAAAAACGGCAGATTTTCGTAATACGAGTGAACTTCGCGTTTTATCAGCGAGCCGATTTGATTTCGCGTGCGCTCGGCGGCGGCAAGCTCGGTCAGCTGGTGAACAATCGGGTCAATCTGCTCGCTCGCTTTTTGTTTTAAAAGCCCGACGGCATCCTCGGTCACCATTTCGCCCAAAGAAATGTTTGTCGTCATCAAAACGTCAACCTGACGATTGATAAAATCGCGGATTTTCTGCTCGAAAACCGGTTCTTTAACAACCGAGCGAATCCGCTCTTCGAGAAAACTGAGAATTTTTTGAAAGTTTTCCTCGTCGATGGTTTCCGAAACTCTTTTTGACAAGACTTCGTCGACGCGGCGCTCGACGAAATTATGAATCGATTCGAGCGTTTCCTCGCTTTTCAAAACGCCGCCGACGTAATCGCCGATTTTCAGCTGCAAGGAAGAAATCGCGTCCAGCACGGGCTCGCGCAGATTCGACGGCAGAGCTTCGATCAGCGAAGGATAATTTTGCGAAAGAATGTCGCCCGTGTATGAATCGACGACCGTCTGAATTTTTTTTCGCAGGAAATCTTTCTCGAAAAGCTCGTCCAGAACCGTTTCCTGCGAGACGAGCTCTTCGCCGACGGCTTTTCCGATGGCGTTTGCCAGGCGCTCGCGGTGACGCGGAATCATCCCTTGCGGAAAAACGGTCAGACCGAGCAATTTTACAGGATTGCGCGGGCGAAAAAGCATCCGCACGGCGAGCCACGCGCCCAGATAGCCGTGAACGGTGGCAAAGATAAGCAGCAATGCAATCTGCACCCAGATGTTTCCGATAGTTTGGTGTAAAGCGTCCATTAGTAAACCTGAAAACCTTTTGAATTAAGACAAAAATCGGAAAAATCCTTCAGCCAATCGTAAGACGCGCTGTAATTTTTCCACTGCTCGTCCTCATCCTTGTAGAGCGTTCCGTCGTCCGGCTTATCGGTGACGCTCAAATCGGCGAAAATGCGTTTGTTCGGCGCAAGTTTCGGCAAAATCTCGTCGCGAATTTTTTCGCCGATTTCGTGCGCTTCTTCCTTTGAAATGCTGACGCCGGTGGCGTTATATTCCATCTGCCGCAATTTACCGTCGCTCATAATATCGAAGCTTTTAATAATTTCCAGCGTCGGTTTCCAGTTCCATACGCTCGCCCGAAACTCGAAGTTCTCCGAGCTTAAATCCATCAAGGTGTAACTCATCTGCCAATTCCCCCGTCACCGAAAATTTAATATCTAAAAAAATGCTAAACGCCAGAGGCGAGTCTAGTCAACAGGTTTTGCTTCGAGGCTTCGGCGAGTATAATTTTTTTTCGGGTAAATTTATGAACGCGAAAGAGTATCTCCGGCGAATCGGAATCGACGAATCGAGCCTTTCGGCAAGCTCGGAAAATCTGAAACTTTTGCAGAAGCGGCATCTTCTGCGCATACCGTTTGAAAATCTCGATATTCACTGGCGGCGACCGATTGTTTTGGACGCAGAAAATTTTTACCGGAAAATCGTGGAAGAAAAAAGAGGCGGTTTTTGTTACGAGCTAAACGGGTTATTTTACAATCTTTTACGTGAAATCGGATTTCAAAGCCGGATGATTTCCGCGCGCGTCGCCGCCGGCGAAAACGGTTTCAGCGCGGAATATGACCACATGGCGATTTTGACCGAAACCGAAGGCGAAGAATATCTGGGTGACGTCGGTTTCGGAAGCTTTAGCGCCGAGCCTCTGAGATTTGTTTTGGATTTGGAACAGGCGGACGCGAACGGCGTTTTTACGATTAAAAAATACGACGAAAATTATTTTGAAGTCCTGAAAAAAGACGCGGGCATTTGGAAAAGCGAATATATTTTCACGACTTCCGGGCGCGATTTGTCCGAATTCGCCGCGATGTGCCGATTTCATCAAACCTCGCCGGAATCGCATTTTACGCGCGGCAAAATCTGCTCGCTGATGACTGAAAAAGGACGCCGAACTTTAACCGACAAAAAATTTATCGAAACCGGAAATGGAGAAAGGAAAGAGCTTAGCATTGATTCGGAAGAACAGTTTAACGAAATTTTAGTGCGCGAATTTCAAATCAAGCCGGTTTTCGGGCAAATGTAAATAAAGCCAGTGTCAGTAGCCCAAGCGTGAGCGCGGGCTTTCGCTACAGATGAAGTTTGTATAGGTTACGGCTGAAGCCCTCCCTGACGGTCGGGCTACTGACACGTTTTTCTATTTCTATGCGGCAGTTTATAATCGCGTTTTCAAAAGCTATGACAAAATCAATTTCATATTCGGACGCGGGCGTTTCGATTGATAAGGCGAACGAAGCGGTGGCGAAAATCAGAGAATTTGCGAAGGCGACTTTCAACGAGCGAACTTTGACGGAAATCGGCAGCTTCGGCGGAATGTTTTCGGCGGCGTTTCCCGAAATGAGCGAGCCGGTTCTGGTCGCTTCGGCGGACGGCGTCGGCACAAAATTGAAAGTCGCTTTTCTCGCAAACGTGCATAATACGGTCGGGCAAGACCTTGTAAATCACTGTGTTAACGATATTTTAGTGCAGGGCGCGCGCCCGCTTTTTTTTCTCGATTATTTTGCGACCGGAAAACTTGAGCCGGAAGTAACGGCGGCGGTCGTCGAAGGAATGGCGAAGGCTTGCCGCGAAAACGGATGCGTTTTGCTCGGCGGCGAGACGGCTGAAATGCCTTCGATGTATTCGGCGGGCGAATACGATTTGGCGGGCTTTATCGTCGGCGTCGTCGATAAAGCGAAAGTCATCGACGGAAAAAATATCGAAGCGGGCGACGTCGTTCTCGGTTTGCCGTCGAACGGCTTGCATACGAACGGTTATTCGCTGGCGCGAAAGCTTTTGTTTGAAACGGGCAACTACAGCGTTTCCAGCGTTTTGCCGGAAATGCATTCGACGCTGGACGAGATTTTGCTCAAGCCTCATAAAAGTTATCTGCCGGTGCTGGAAAGTTTGCTCGATGCGGGAAAAATCAAAGGCTTGGCGCACATCACGGGCGGCGGCTTGCTGGAAAATATTCCGCGTATTCTGCCGGAAAACGTTTCGGTCGAAATCAGGCGCGGAACGTGGGAAGAACTGCCGATTTTCGGCTTGATGCAAAAGCTCGGAAATGTTGAAGATAAAGAAATGTTTCGCACGTTTAATATGGGCGTCGGAATGGTCGTAATTTGCGCGGCGGAAGATTCGGAATCTATGAAAAATCACTTTCAAAGCCTGGGCGAAGCCTGCGACGAAATCGGTCGGGTGATTGAAGGAAACAAGGAAGTCACAGTATTTTAGCAGGGAGTTTTAATTATGAAAAAAATCATATTTCTCGTGATTTTGGTCGGTTGTTTTAGTGCGTTTCCATCCGAAAACATCGCTTGTTCCTACATTAAGACGGACATTAAATTAAGCAAAGCCGAAGTCAGAAAATACTATCTCGAACAATTTAAGGGAGCGATTTTTACCGGCAAAGTTTTGAGCATTAAGGACGTAACGGTTCAGCAGTTTGACAGTCTTTCACTGATGAAAGAGGTGATTGTCGAAGTCGAGGAATATTGGGTTGGTGTCGAACATCCTCAAATGAAAATTTATACCGACGACGGCGAAGGCAGTTGCGGTGCGGATTTTAAAATAGGAGAAATGTATTTTCTCGACATCGATAAAATAGGCGGGCTTTTGTGGTCAACCTTTTATAATTCTTCGAAAATTGATTCGCCGAAAGATCTTAAGAAAAAGACGAAATTTATCAGTAAAATATTTGGAAATCCCAGAAAAATCAAAGCAACTGATTAAGAAAGTTCCGCTATCTGAAAATTTTGCGAACCGAAATTTGACAAAAATCAAAGAACAGACAAAATATTGATTTTTAAAGACAATCATTCAGCCGCCCACAATCATCAAATAATTTACGACCAATAAGAAGGAGACTTTATGTCCTCAGGAAGCCTTTTTAACGCGGAACAGAGCAGCTCACCAAATCGAAAATTATTTTTAATCGCAATTATTGCACTAATTGCGGTCTCCGCTTCGGTTTACGTACTTTATCAATTCAGCAAGCCGAAACAGAAAACCGTCGCCGAAAAAACCGCCGAAGAAATTCGCGATTCGACCGTGATGATGCTGGCGCAGCCGACTTTTTCGGGCGCTGATTTCAGCCGTCAGATTCTCGGCAAAGGCATGCTCCAGCGTTACGCGTGGAAACAAAAGGAAGCTTATTTTTCATTTCCGCAGGCAGATGCGCAGGAATTCGACGATTTTTTGAACAAATTTTTTGTTGACCGCGCGAAAGTCGAAATCGGCGCGGAAAAAAACGGGAAAATAAAGCTCGGCGATTATATTCTGACCGTTTCGCCGGAAAATTTTTATTTCTTTAAAACGCCGCTGGAAAATATCAAAATCGAGCCGACGCAGACGCTGAAATTCCCTTTTAAAACCGTGGATTATTCGCTGAGTCTGGAAGAGATGAGAAATTTCACCAATAATTCGCAGATTTACGGCGGAAGAATGATTGCGGAAATGTCGCGGACGACGAACGAATCGCCCATCGCGTTTGCCAATCACGGAATAATGGTTGCCAAGCCGAACGAGCCTTCGCTGCAAAGACTGACGAACGGATTATTGAAGGAAACCGAAGATAACCGCGAGAAAAAGATTCAGAGATTGGTCGATTTTGTCTCGAATGAAATCGAATACAGCTACACCGAAGCGGTCGGCGGCGGCGAAACTCTGAAACGCGCCGATGAAGTTTTGATGACGCGCGCGGCGGATTGCAGCAACAAAACGATTCTGCTCGCTTCCTTGCTCGAACAAATCGGCGAAGAATATATTCTGCTGTATTGCCCGCAGCATATTACGGTCGCGGTTCCGCAGGGAAATTTTCCGAACGAAAACAAACTGGATTTTACGTGGAACGGTAAGCCCTGGATGATTGCCGAAACCACTCTGCCCGATTTTCAGATAGGAAAAACGCGGGTGCAGAATTTCAATAAGCTGACGAAAATCCAATACGTTCAGAATCCGAAAGAGACGAACGTGATTTTCGACGCCAATTCATACGCTCTTTTGAAGTTTTATTAATCTGGAATTAGTCCCAAAGGGACGGCGAAAACGCAAAAATCAAAGTGCAAAATGCAAAACGGAAATCACTTTCTGCATTTTGCATTTTGCACTTTGCGTTTTGCATTTGATTACGCGCGGGCTTCTGCCTTAAATTCTTTAAATGAAAATCGGCATTTTAATTTCCGGGCGCGGCTCGAATATGGGCGCCATTGTTGAAGGCGTTCAGAGCGGGCGAATTCCCGATTCCGAGGTGACGGTCGTGTTGAGCGATAAAAAAAGCGCACAGGGCTTGGAAAGGGCAAAAGAACGCGGAATAGAAACGGTTGTTGTGGCGCGAAACGGGCGCTTGCGCGAGGAGCACGACGCGGAAATCATCGCCGAGCTGAAAAAGCGAAATGTCGAGCTGGTTTGTCTCGCCGGCTATATGCGGCTTCTGTCGCGGGATTTCGTGCGCGCGTTTCCCGATAAAATCGTCAATATTCATCCGAGCCTGCTTCCGGCGTTTCCGGGCTTGGACGCGCAAAAACAGGCGATTGAATACGGCGTGAAAATTTCGGGCTGTACGGTTCATTTCGTTGACGATGATTTAGACCACGGCGCGATAATTTTGCAGAAAGCGGTTGAAGTAAAAGACGAAGATACGGCGGAAAGTCTTTCGGCGCGGATTCTGGAACGCGAACACGCGCTTTATGTCGAAGCGGTAGCGAAGATTGCCGAGGGAAATTATGAAATACAAGGTCGGCGCGTCCTTTTCAAGCAGGCTAAGATAGCTTCCTGAAAATGTTTTTGACGATTTCCCGAAAATTTAATTTATATTCAAAATCTCTGAGACCGATTGTCAAAACCAGAAAAAAGACGAACGCAAACGGAAACAGACAAACCATCGAGTCGTAAATCAGGTAATAAATTTCAGCATAGAGCCAATGCGGGATAATCATAAAGATTTCACCGCTTTAAAGGCTAAAAGTTGCACATTCGTCTAAAGTCTTTCGTCAAATTTTCCCTCGCGCGGTTTTGACATAATTGCCCCGAACTATTAAACTAACCCTTTTCACTTCTACGTGAAAGGATGAACAGATATGCCAAAGAGAACTTATCAACCAAACAATCGTCGTCGGGCGAAAAAACACGGATTCCGCGCGCGGATGGCGACCAAGAACGGCAGAGCCGTGCTGGCGCGCCGCCGGGCAAAAGGACGCAAGAGATTAACGCCGCATCATTATTAAGCTTTCGTCTGTCGAAAGACAGCCGTTTGCGGAAATCTGCCGAATTTCGCCGCGTTTATGCGGAAGGCAAGCGTTTTGACGGTCGTTTTATGACTGTCTTTGTTTTGCCTTCAAAAACCGAATCGCATAAACTCGGAATTACGGCATCGAAGAAAGGAATCGGCAAGGCTTTCGAGCGAAATCGCGCCAAGCGCCTTCTGCGTGAAGCGTTTCGCTTGAGCCGCGCCGAATTAAATGAGCTGCAAGGCAGATACGACTGGGTTTTAAACGCCCGCCGCCGTCTGCTGCACGCGAAGCTCGAAAAGCCTTTAGAGGATTTCCGGCAAATTATCGAAACGGTTAAAAACAGTGAATCGGAATTAAACAAGGGCGAAAGAAACGCTGCCGTCGGTGAGGTTCAAAAGCGATGTAGTTTTTGTTTTTGAATTTTTTGAAGCTATACAAGGCGTTGCTGTCGCCTTTTTTGCCGCCTGCCTGCCGTTTTACGCCGACCTGTTCGGAATACGCGATGGAAGCGGTCGAAAAATACGGCGCATTTCGCGGAACCTGGCTCGGCGTAAAACGTATCTTACGTTGTCAGCCATTTTGCAAAGGCGGCTACGACCCGGTGAAATGATTTGCGATTTTAGATTTTAGATTTGCGATTGGATAAGGAATTTATCTAATTAAATCCGATTCCCGAATCTAAAATCCAAAATCTAAAATCTAAAATTAGAAGATGTCAGATAATAAACAATCACTTCAACAAAGATTTTTGCTCGCGGCGGGGCTTTCGCTGCTCGTGCTGATGACCTGGAGTTACTTTTTTGCTCCGCCAAAGCCGAAAGATAACGCCAATACGAACACGACGGCGAATGTCGCGACAACTAATACGCCCGCGCCGGAAACTGTTCAAACGCAGCCGACGCCCGCCGTGGTCAGTGTTCCCGATAATGTTCCGAACCGGGTTATAACAATTAAATCACCGCTTTACGAAGTAAAGCTTGATGCAAAAGGTGCGGTCGCGACGAGCTGGATTTTGGTTAAAAACGTTCACGACCAGCACGAAAAAATTCTTTTTTCCGATGATTCGACCGAAGCCGCTCCGAAGCCTCTGGAATTGATTTCGCCCGAAGCTTTAAGTCGCAATCCGCGCGAGATTCCTTTCCGTCTGGCGACCGGCGACCAGAATCTGGACGCTTATTTGAACGATAGAAATTATCAGGTTTCGCAAGCTGAAGATACCGTTCAGCTTAACGGAACGGAATCGAAACAAATCGATTTTGTTTTGAAAGACGAGAACGGTTTAGAGGTGACGAAAAGCTTCGTTTTTCGCGCCGACAGCTACGTGACCGATTTGGCGATTAAAGCCGCGCGCAGCGGTCAACCCATTCCAAACACAAAGCTTTTAATCGGCGCGAGCATCGGCGACCAGGGAATCGTTCACCATAATTATTATCATATTGAACCGGAAGCCGTCAGCTATGTGAAAGACTCGATTCAGCGTTATCCGGGAGCGTCTTTTACATACGTCAATAATCAAGCGGTCAAGCCTTTTGAAGGCGCTGTCGATTGGGCTGGCGTCGGCGATACGTATTTTGCGATGGCGGCGGTTCCGGCGCAGCAGCTTCCGGGACTGGAGTATCGCGCTTCGAAATATGAAGTTCAGGTCGAGCCTTTCTATGACGGCATTATCTCCTGGATTACGCGAAATCAATCGACAAAGCTCACCAGACATCTGGTTTCCGCGTATGTTCCGATTACCACGGACGGTTCGGCGACGAAAATTTATACCGGCTCGAAGGATTATTTTACGCTCGCCCAGTATAACGAAAGCCTGAAAAACGGCGTCGGTCGGGAAGTTTATCTCGAAGAATTTATCAATTTCGGGATGCTGCGACCGATTACCAAGCCGATAGCCATTCCGCTTCTGCGGGCTTTAAATTTCATCTACGGTTTTGTCGGCAATTACGGCGTCGCGATAATCATTTTCACGCTGGTTTTCTATTCGCTGTTTTTCCCGCTGCGTTGGTATCAATCGAAATCTTTCAAAAAAGCGCAGGGTAACGCGCCGAAAATGAAGGAGATACAAGACCGCCTGAAGGATTTGCAGAAAAAAGGCGTTCCGATGGACGACCCGCGGATGCGCGAAGCGCAGATGGAACAGCTGAAAATGATGAAAGGCGCGGTTCCTATCGGCGGCTGTCTGCCTTTGCTCTTGCAAATGCCTCTGTTTATTGCGCTTTACGTCGCCGTGACGATTTCGCTCGATTTTCGTCAGGCATCGTTTCTGTGGCTGCCGGACCTTTCGGCGGGCGACCCGTGGCATTTGCTCGAATTTATGTTTGCCGCTTCGATGGCTGGCTCGATGATTTTAACGCCGACGACTCCGGCGATAACGCCCGAACAGCAGATGCAGCAGAAAATGATGACGTATATGATGCCGATAATGATGCTCTGGGTGATGTGGGGCGCGCCGGCGGGGCTTCTGCTTTACTGGTTTTTCGGCAATATCGTGAGCTTTGTTCAGCAATTTATTATTAACCGTTTGAATAAAACGAACGAGCCGCCGAAAGAAGAAGTCGTTGAAGTTGTTTCAAAAAAAGCTAAACCGAAATTTTCGACACCGTAAAAATGACTGAAATACAGGAAAACGCCAAAGAATTTTTGGTTGAAATTTTAAAGGATTTTCGCTTTAACCTCGATGTTTCGACGGAAAAGGTCGACGAAGGCTACTACTTCGATATAACCGGCGAAGACGTTCCTTTTTTGCTGAACGAGAGCGGAGAATTGCTGGATGCGCTTGAAGTTTTGCTGTTTCAGGTTTTCGGCAAAGACATCGACAGAACCGAGCGCTTTATCTGCGATGCCGACGGCTTCAGGCAAACGCGAAAAGCTGAATTGCAGGCGATGGCGCGATTTGCGGCGCAGAACGTCAGAAAATCCGGTAACCCGTTTACCTTCGGTAAGTTAAATTCTACGGAAAGACGCGTAATTCATTTAACTTTGCAAAGCGAAACGGATTTAATCACCGAGTCAATCGGCGAAGGCAGAGACAGGCGCTTAAGAGTTCAGCTAAAATAAATTTCGGGAAACGATTTTTAGTGATAAAGGCGAAGGAAAATCGTTTCCCTTTGCCTTTTTCTTTATGATTTATGGATACGATTGTCGCGCTAGCCACGCCTCTCGGACGAAGCGGAATTGCCGTTATTCGTCTCAGCGGCGATGATGCGCTCAATATCACAAAACAACTCGTCGGCGGCGATGATTTTGCGCCTGAGCCTCGTTTCGCCTCTCTTAAAAAGATTTACGACACCGCGACAAAAGAGTTAATTGATGAAGTTATTATTACTTACTTTAAAAGTCCGCATTCATTTACCGGCGAAGATGTCGTCGAAATCAGTTGTCACGGCGCGCCGGTTATCATCCGGCAAATTATAGATATTTGTCTGAAGCTCGATGCGAGAATGGCTGAAGCGGGCGAGTTTTCGCTGCGCGCGTTGTCTAACGGGCGAATGAATCTGAGCCAGGCTGAAGCTATCAGAGATTTGATTGACGCGCGAACAGTTGCCTCCGCGCGGCAGGCTGTGCGCCAACTTCGCGGCGAACTATCCGTTCAATTGCAGCCTCTAAAAGATGATTTATTAAATGTTATAGTTATTCTGGAATCAACTCTGGAATTTGTCGAAGATGATTTGCCTGCTTTTCAAGCAGAAAATATTAAAATAAAGCTTCTTGAAATCGCA
>DASVWG010000380.1:0-3847 GCA_036389695.1 Pyrinomonadaceae bacterium | reverse complement strand
CCGCATTCCGCGTTTCAAATTTATCTTTTCTGCAAGGTTTTTCGCGCCGCCAGCGCCAGATTTTGGGCGCGCGGCAACAATTCGACGGCTTTGGCGACCTGCGGGTCGTCTTCAATCAAAACCTGATTTGCCGCGATGTTGCCGAAAGCCGCCGTCGCCAGATTAAATCTCAGACGCGTCAGGATAAATTTCCGGTTCGCTTCCATCTGTTCATTGGAGATGCGCCACGATTTGCTTTGCGCGGCGTATTTTTTGAAAGCGTTGAAAAGCTCCTCGGAGACGGGAAAATCGCTCGGGCGGACGCGTTGACCGTATTGCACGGGGCGCGTTAATTTATAGCTTTCCAGCCCGCGAAATCTGCCCGCCACGACTTCTCGCGTGAAAAAGAACAGCGGGTCGAGCAGCAGCGTCTGCGATTCGGCGGGCGCCTGATTCTGGACGACTTCATCCGGCTCGATGCCGTTTCCGCCGTAAACCGTCCGACCGGTAATCGTCTTGCCCGCCGATTTTCTGCGTTCTTCAAAATTGGCTTTGTGACGGAAATAATCGTATAAATTTCCGCTTGAATAATCGCGCTGAATCGAGCGTCCCGACGGCGTGTAATATTTCGCCGTCGTCAAAGTTAAACCGGTTCCGAGCGGCAGATTGATAATGCTTTGCACCAAGCCTTTGCCGAAGGTGTTTTGCCCGACAATCAGAGCGCGGTCGTAATCCTGCAATGCTCCGGCGACGATTTCCGAAGCCGAAGCCGAGCCGCCGTTGACTAAAACGACGAGCGGGAAATTTTCGGCGTCGCGATTCGTCGAGCGCCACGTCCGGTTGTCGATGGCAAATCGCCCGCGCTGCGTGACAATCGTGCTGCCGGCGGGCAGAAATTTCTGCGCTACGCGCACGGCTTGTTCCAGAATTCCGCCCGGATTATCCCGAAGGTCCAGAATCAGCGAAGTCATTCCCTGCTCGCGCAAATCTTCCAGCGCGGTTTGCAGCTCTTCTTCGGTCGTGTAATTAAAACCGTTGGAAAAATCTATGTAGCCGATGCCGGGACGCAAGAGATACGCGTCGGGAATCGAAGGCTGGGGCACGACGCCGCGCCGGATTTCCAGCGTTTCTACTTTCTGCGTCGAGGCTCTTTCGACCGTCACGCGCACGATTCTGCCGCGCTCGCCGCGAATCTGCTCGCGCACGTAGAAGGAAGATTTCCCGCGCATATTGACGCCGCCGACCGCGACGATTTTATCGCCGAACTGGAGACCGGCGCGCGAGGCGGGCGAATCGGGAAACGTCGAAGTGACAAAGGTGTCGGTCGCGCCGTCAATCGTGTAATTGACAATCGAAGCGCCGATGCCGGTGTATTCCGAGCGCTGTTCTTCCAGCATCTCGCGGTATTCCGCCGCGTCGTAAAAATTCGAATGCGGGTCGAGCGCGCGCAGCATCGAGTCAATCGAGGATTTCGTCAAAGCGTTGTAATTGACGCGCCTGCCGTCCACGTAATAATCATTGATGATTTTCAGCGCTTCGTTTAAATCCTGCTCGATTTGCCCGGTGCCGATTGGATTTATATTTCGGCTGGCGAGATTTTTATTTTCCGGCGCGCGCGGAACCGAGGCGGAAAACGAAGTGCCGCGCCCGATTTTAAACGGCTCGACTTCCTGTTTCGGCAGCTGCGTAACGGATTTCGGGCGCGTCTGCTGCGCCGAAACGCTGCTGCAAACAATACAAGCGATTGCCAGCACTATGGCGGCAAAGACTCTATTTTTCATAGGTTTGGAAAGCCTCAAAATTTCAGCCGGAAATGTTATATGCGCATCTTACGAGAAGAAGAACATCTAAGCAAGTCAAGCCGTATCAGTAGCCCAAGCCGGACGCGCGGGCTTTTGTTTGAACGGAAGCCCAAGCCGAACGCGCGGGCTACTGACACGTCTGTCTATTCCACGACCGAATAAATTTTATCGATGCCACTCAGAAACGTCTAATCCGGCAAAATTTCCAAGTTAAATTTTGTTTTTTTTCGGCGTTTGCTTTAGTGTAGATGTGTGAAAAAATTAAGGAGAGGCAGAAGCCCGCGCGTCAGCAAGGGCGGACAGAGATTTGGGATTGCGGAATGCGGATTTTGGATTGGTCGTCAATCAACGACCATTCTCAAATCTCAAATCTTAAATCATCAATCATTCTCCGCCCTTGCTCACGCGCGGGCTTCTGTCTTGTCGGATTTGCTTTATAAATTGTAGAAAGGAGAAGGCAACCCGCTTATGTCGAATCCGAATTTAGAAGAAAAACTGCAAACGATTATCGAAACGGTCGATGTCGCCAACGCGCTGACCGAGCCGTTGACGCAATCCATCAAAAACCTGCTCGACCTTTCCGCCGGTTCGATGAAATCCGAGGAAGCGTCCGTCATTATCCGCGACGGCGACGACGGCGATTTGTGTTTTCTGGTCGCCATCGGTAAAGTCGCCGACCAGTTGCAGGGCATGAAAATTCCCTCGGGCAAGGGCGTCGCCGGATTCGTCTACTCTTCCGGTCAGCCCGTCGCCATCGCCGACGTCGGGCAGGAAGCGTCGTTTTACGCCGAGGTCGATAAGCAAACCGGCTACAATACGCAGACTATTCTGGCGACGCCGCTCCGGCACAACGGCGAAGTTATCGGCGTTCTCGAATACGTCAACCGTCTGGGCGAGCCGCCGTATGAATCGTTCACGCCTTTTGAAATGGACAAAGCCGCGCTGTTTGCCGAAGCGATTGCGTCCTTGGTCAACGCTTACGAAGCGGCGCGACTGTTTCGCGATTTGGGCGAGAAAATGCTTGGTGAAAACGAGGAAACCGATTTTCGAGAGGTGCGCGACTGGCTGAAAAATCTGCGCTCGACCTCCGAGCATCGCGAGATGCTCGATTTAGCGATAATGGTGCGCGAAATCGCCAGTCGCGGCGAAGCCGAGCGCCGTTTGTGCCGGGAAATTCTGGAAGCCGTCCTGAAATTTTCCGACCACACTTTGGAGACGAGTTTTTTAAATTATTAATTTATGGAGATTGTTCCGTCTTCCGCCACCCCGAGCGTCCAGGACGTTTTCAGCCCTTTCTCTGTCGACGAAAACTGGAAATCACGGACGGGCAAAGGCGTCCAGATAGCCGTCATCGACAGCGGAATCGACGCGAATCACCCGCAATTGCAGGGCAGAGTCGCCGAATCGGTCGAAGCCGTCGCCGAGCACAAGCGCGTCCTGTTCGTGCCGTCCGAATCCGGCGATTCGGCGGGACACGGCACCGCCTGCGCCGGAATCATCAATTCGATTGCGCCCGCTGCCGAACTCTACAGCATCAAAGTTCTCGGCGCGGGCGGCGCGGGCGACGGGCAAGCCTTTCTCGCCGGTCTGGAATACGCCATCAAACGCAAAATCCGCTTAATTAATTTAAGTCTCGGCACAACCAAGCCGCAATTTTTCGCGCCGCTGCACGACCTGCTCGACCGCGCCTATCAAGCCGGCTGCATCGTCGTCGCCGCCGCCAACAATCTCCCGCAGCCGAGTTTTCCATCAGTCTTCTCCTCGTCGCTCATCTCCGTCAGCAAAAGCGAAGACACCAACCCCTTCAACTTCGGCTTCAAATACGGCGAAATCATCGAACTGACAGCGCCCGGCGTCAATGTCCATACCACCTGGCTCAACGGCGGCTTCCGTTCCTTAACCGGCAACAGCTTCGCCTGCCCCAACATCGTCGGCATCATCGCCCTGCTGCTGGAAACCTACCCGAACCTGACGCCGTTTCAGGTCAAATCGCTGCTCTATTCAATCGCGCGGCAGAATCAGGAAAGCTAACAGAAAAACGAAAAACGGAAAGTGGAAAATACCGG
>DASVWG010000379.1:0-5750 GCA_036389695.1 Pyrinomonadaceae bacterium | reverse complement strand
CGACTTATACCGCTTCGACGCAGTATGCTTTCCCGCAATCGGTCACGCGCGGCTCGCCGTCGACGCCGGGCTCGCAGGTCGTCACCTCGACCAACTGGGATTTCAACACCGGCATGCCGACTTCGAGCACCGACGCCAACGGGCGCACGACGACGACGAATTATTATCCCGACTCGCTGCGACCGGATTGGACTTCGAATCCGTATCGTTACGGCAATGCCGGATACACGCGTTTCGTCTACAACGACGCCGGGCTTTCCGTCACCGAGACGCTTTACACCGACCAGCACGCCGTCGCCAGCCAGAACATAAAATATCTGAACGGGCACGGCAAAGTCCGGCAGGAAAAAGCTCTCGGCTCGGGCGGAATTTATGACGTGGTCGATACGTATTATGACAATCTCGACCAGGTTGTGCAGCAATCCAGACCGCACCGGGAAAACGAAGCGGCACAGCTTTTCACGATTGAAAACGACGTGGTCGGTCGCCCGAAAAAAGTTACTTCGCCGGACGGCAGCGCGACCGAGAATTTTTATAACGAAGCGTCGCGTCCGAACGTGGCTTCGGGCGCGGGCGGTCAAACCGTGCGGACGCGCGACGCGTGGGGACGCGAGCATTGGGAAAGAACCGACGCGCGCGGACGTCTGGTCGAAGTCGTCGAGCCGAATCCTTCCGGCGACGGAACCGTCACCTACAACGGTCTCGTCACGACTTATCAATACGACACGCTCGGCAATCTTGTGCAGAGCAATCAGGGCAGTCAGGTTCGCTATTTCCGCTACGACGGTCTGAGCCGCCTGACGCACCAGAAATTAGCCGAAAAAAGCGCGACGCTCAACGACGCCGGTCAATATGTCGGCGGCGGAACGTGGAGCGACGTCATCGGCTACGATAATCGCTCGAACGTCGTCTCGCGCACCGACGCGCGCGGCGCGCGGATGATTTATTCCTTTAACAACGACCCGCTGAACCGCGTCCAGACGGTTAGTTCCGATACGAGCGGGTTCGGCGATTGGTCTTATCCGATAACTACTGCGCCGACCGTCAGTTACAGCTATCGCCCGCGCGGCAGCTCGGCGGATTTGACCGACGCGACGCAAATTTCTGCGGTCGTCGTCAATGGATTCAGCACCGAATCTTACGCTTTCGACGCCGAAGGTCGCCTGAGCGACGTCACCCTGACGCTGAACAGCCGCCCGAGCCAGCCGATGACCGCCAGCTATCTATACGATACGCTGGACAGAAACACGCAGGTGCGCTATCCGAAAGAGTACGGCATCGCGGGCGAGCCGCGCAAAGTCGTCAATCAGCAGTTCGACGCGGCGAGCCGCCTGAGCACTCTGACGGTCGATAGCGTGACGCACGCTTCGCAGATTCAGTACAACGCGGCGAGCTTGACGACGAGCGCCGTCATCGGCGCGGCGGGCGCGAATCAGATTACCGAAAATTATTCGTATAACGCGCAGACCGGATTGCTGGAACAGCAGACCGTCACGCGCGGCTCGACGCAATTGCTGAATCTCTCTTACGATTACAAAAACGCGAGCAATAAATCGACCGGACAGTTGACGAAAATCACGAATAATCTCGACACGTCCGGCGCGCACAACCGCACGTATTCTTATGACGCTCTCGGACGCCTGACGCAGGCGACGGGCGGCGTCAGCACTTCGCCGATTTGGACGCAGAGCTACGGCTACGACCGTTACGGCAATCGCACGAGCGTTTCGGCGACGGGCAATTCCGCCGGTTCGATTCCGCCAGCGTGCTCCGGCTCGCAAACGCTCGGTTTGAACACGATGATTCAGGATTTCTTCCAGCGTTCGCTGAACCGGCAGCCGACTTCGGGCGAGCTTTTGACCTGGAGCTCGCAGCTGCGGCAGGCTTACTGGCAAGGTCCGTATCAATTGATTCAGGCTTCGGCGGCGATGGGCAGAGCGCTTTTCCAGAGTCAGGAATACGCCAATCGCGGTCGCACCAACAGCGAATACGTCTACGACCTTTACTGGGCGTATCTGCGGCGCACGCCCGACCAAGGCGGCTGGGATTTCTGGACGGGTCAGGTCGCCGCCAACGGTCGTCCCGCCGTTCACGAAGGCTTCCCGTACAGTCAGGAATTCGCCAACGTCGCGTCCACCGTCTGCCCGTCGGGCGCGGGCACGGGCGCGCCGATGCCGGCTGACGGAATTCCTTCGCTCAGCTACGACGCGGCAAGCAACCGCATCAACACCGGCGGTTTCCAATACGATGCGAACGGCAATCAAACCCGCATCGTCAAAGCCGACGGCTCGGTGCAGCGGTTCCAATACGACTCCGCCAATCGTCTGGTCAGAGTCAATAACGATTACGGCACGGCTCTGCAATACATCTGGTACGGCGACGGCAACGACCGTATCCTGACGCAAAACGGCGACACGCACGACCGGACATATTATTTTTCGGACGACGTCGAGTATTTCGAATCGACCAACTCGCCGACGACTATGACCTGGTCGAAGTCGTATATTTCCAGCGGCAGCCGCGTGTTCTCCGTGATACGAAACAACGGCGGCGGCGGCGAAACGACCGACTTCCAGCATTACGACCGGCTCGGCGTGCGCCTGATAACCAACCAGGCGACCGGAAGCTCGCTCGAACAGCAGACGCTGCCTTTCGGCACGCCTCTGGAAAACGAGACGACCGGCAGCACCAACCGGCGATTTACCAGTTACGACCGGAGCAACGTGACGGGCTTGGATTACGCGCAGAATCGAACCTACGACGCGCAGCAAGGGCGATTTACGCAGGTCGACCCGATTGGAATGCTGGCGGCTTCGCTGGATAATCCGCAGTCACTGAATTTGTACGCATATGTCGGAAACGACCCGGTTAACCGCACTGACCCGAGCGGATTATTCTGGGGCAAGCTTTTCAGATTCCTGAAAAAACTGCTCAAGATAATCATGATTGCCGCGGCGGTCGCCGTCGCCATCATCGCCACCGCGACGTTCTTCGGCGCGCCGACGTGGGCTGCATTTTTCGCCATGATTTCGGCGGGCGCGACCGCCGCTTCGCAGATAACCGGGGCGCTCGGATTAACGGGGGTCAGTAAGGTACTGAAGATAATAGGCGCGCTCGCCGACATAGCCAACGCGACGATAAAATTCGTCGAGGCTATCAAGACAGCCGCCGCGACCGCCGCCAAAACCGCCGGAGCCGCCGTCCAGAAAGCCGTTCTGGAAGCCATTCGCGCAGGTATCACGCTGGCAACGAAGGTTCTGGATTTCTTCGCCGTGTCCAAAATCAGCGGCGTGTTTAAGGTCGTCAACGCCGCTCTCAAGTTTTATCTGGACGGCAAGTTGTCCTTCGGAAGAGGCGAAAGAAGTAAATGGCGCTACGCTATGGACATCTTCAAGCTCGGACGAGGAATCGCTTCGCAAATCGCCTCGCTCGGCGGTTTGAAACAGGCGACCAGATTTATAGATTTGCTGGGAATTGTCGATGACATCGACGACATCGTCACGGCGATAACCAAAAAGATAGACGATACTCCGCAAATCACATGGCTGAGCTGGCTGCTCGGCGGACCTATTCCGGTGATGAGCAGAAAACTGTTCGTCGCGCTGAACGTCGTCCAGCGCGCCAATACGGTTCTCGGCAAATCGCTTTCGATACCCGACCGGATTATAAAATTCGCCCAATAAAATCCTTCGGACTGGCAATGAATCAAGTCTCTATCTTTTAAGGAATAGAGACTCGACATAAAAACTTGAGACCGTCGCTGGTTAAAAGCGACGGTCTTTTTGTTTATTGTTTTCTTTAGAAGGAGTGTTGCGAATGTAGCGCCGGCATCCTGCCGGCTGTCGTGAGCGCATCCTGCGCTCGCTTCGATTAGGAAATGAAAAGATTTAGTTAAAAACGAAATGGCGGGCAGGATGCCCGCCGGACAGCCGGCACGAATGCCGGCGCTACATTTTATGCAACACAATTTCTCGTAATTTTTGTGCAAAGCCGCCGTTTTGATTGCTTTGTGTATCTTAAGATTGCGGCTTGATGATTTTTCCGCCCGCGCCGATTTTTCTTAAAATCTGCTGCGCTTCCGTTTCGGTGGCGGGGCGCGGCGTGCTGTAGTTTTCGATGACGACGGGAATTAATTCGATTTGTTCGACGCGCGCGGCGGACGCGGCGGAAGATTTCCGATTATATAATGTAATTTTTAAAGCCAAGCCTTCCTTTGTGTCGCGGCTCCATTCCTGGTCGAAGATAAAATTGCCGAGCGAATAGAAGATGTATTTCCCCTTGTAGGTTTCGAAAATCTGCGCCCAGTGCGGGTGCGCGCCGATGACGATGTCCGCGCCGAAGTCGATGGCGTTTCGCGCAAAATCGATTTGCGGTTGATGCGGGCGGCGCGTGTATTCGACGCCGGCGTGCATTGTCGCGACGACGAAATCCGCGCCTTCGGCTCGCAGTTGTTCAATCGCTGTTTTCAGACGCTCTTTGTCTTCGATGCGGGCGACGAATTCGTTGCGCGCCACGCCGCCGTCGTTGACGGACGCGTAAGATGCGCCGACGAAACCGATTTTGACGCCTTTGACCGTGATGGTTTTCGGCTGCCACGCCTGTTCCAGATTGTCGCCGACGCCGAGATGCACGAAGCCGTGCTCGTTTAAAAACTCCCGCGTCCGGCGCAAGCCGCCGACGCCCTGGTCAAGCGCGTGATTATTGGCGAGGTTTAAAACTTTGAAGTTGTAAGCCTTCAGCCCGGCGATGTCGCGCGTGTGCATATTAAAGACCAAGCCTTTGCCGACGACGTTGTTATTGCCGGAAATCGGCACTTCCAGATTGCCGAAATTAAAATCGGTCGAGCGAAAGATTTCGTCCATTTTCCGGAAAGGCACGAGCGGGTCATTGGCGCGCGTGATGGAACGCGCCACGCCGCGCGAAATCATCATATCGCCGACGGCGAGAAACGTGACGCGGCTTTCCGTCACGTTTTCCGGCTGTTCGAAAGCTGCGCGCTCGACGGGTTCCGGTTTCTGATAAGTTAAGCTGAAGACGATGAGGGCAAAGAGAAACATTGCCATGACGACGAAGCGAAATGATTTAAAATCCGAGGCTCGGATTTCTCTGTGTCTTCTGCTGTCCGCGCCGCCGCGAGTGATTTTATTCGTTACCATTTCGATTTACGCGCAAATTTCCGCTTATCGTTCGACGCGAAGATACGCGCGTTTTTGCGCTATCCGCGCGCCGCCCGATAAAATTCTCTAAATCCAGTCTGCCCTGTATGATATGGACTTCTTATACTGCACTTTAAAGGCGAAAGTCAATAAAAACTTCTGATTTTTTCATAAACTTCAAACATTTAATAACGCCCGCTTTCCAGTAATCGCCGCCTCTTGCGAGCCTCTCCGAAAGAGCCTCTCGAAGTCGTTTTTCAGGCAATAAAAATATTTGAATATTTATGAATTGGTAAAACCCATCAGGTGAAAAGCATAAATTGGTAAAACGGAAAGTTGCCGCCGAAACTGCAATTTTAACCATAAATCAAAGCAAAAAATGCCGAGTTTGCTGAGTAAAGTCGGATAATTCCGGAAAAATCTGAAAAAACTTTAAAAAAGCTCTTGCAAAAATTGGTAAAACCAATTATCATCTATTTCCGTAAACGACATTCCATAATTATTCTGATTAACTTAAGACACGATAAGGAACATTAAGCGATGAAAAAAGGTCAGATGCGACTTAAAGTTTTGGTGGGAACGCTTGCCGTATTT
>DASVWG010000378.1:0-10571 GCA_036389695.1 Pyrinomonadaceae bacterium | reverse complement strand
AAAAGCCTAAAATGATGATTAAAACCGCGCCCAGAAACGAGACAATCGGGTTCGAGAAAACGCTCAAGCCGAGCTGCGGCGCGAGCATAATCGCGGCTATCAGCGCCAGCACGCCCATAACGACGTATTTCATCGAAAGGTCGAGATCGGTGCGCGGCGCGGCTTCGATGCCTTCCGTCTGGCTGCCGCGCAAATCCGACAAACCCGATTTCAGCCCGTGCCAGATGGTCGGCAGCGAGCGAAAAAGGCTGATAATTCCCGCCGTCGCCACCGCGCCCGCGCCGATATATAAAATATACGCGCCGCGAATGTCGCCCGGACTCATATCGCTGATTTTGTCGGTCAGCGCCGGCGACAAAGGCTCTTGTAAACCGTCGCCGAAATATTTAATCATCGGAATCAGGACGAGATACGACAAAACGCCGCCCGCCATCATAATCGAGGAAATATAAGGACCGATGATGTAGCCGACGCCGAGCAGCGCCGGATTGTTTTCCAGCGAAATCGAGCCGCCTTTCAGGGTCGTGTCGCTAAATTGTTTTTCGGGCGTGTCTTTCCAGAAGTAAAAAACGTCCATCAGCGATTTATAGACAAAGCCGACGGCAAAGCCGATAGAGATAATTTTTCCGCCCTGCAAAGCCGAATTGTCCGTTTCCGAAACTTTCACGTCGGCGTGCTCATTGGCGACGGCGCGCGATTCAGCCGACGCGCCCGCTTTCAAAACCTCGGCGCAAGCCGTGCCTTCCGGATATTTCAGCAAGCCGTGCTGCTCTTTTATCAAAACGCGGCGCAGCGGAATCATCATCAAAATTCCCAGCAGCCCGCCCAAAACGGCGACCAGCATCACGCGCGTGATTTCCAAATCGAAGCCGAGAATCAAAATCGCGGGCATCGTCACGCCGACGCCGAAAGCGATAGATTCGCCCGCCGAGCCAGCCGTCTGCACGATATTGTTTTCCAGAATCGTCGCGTCCTTAGTCACGCGCATTTTCGAGAGCAGGCGAAAAAGCGTGATGGAAATAACCGCGACGGGAATCGAAGCCGAAACGGTCAAACCCGTTTTCAGCACCAGATAAAGCGACGACGCGCCGAAGATAATGCCTAAAATCGTGCCGACAATCAGCGGAAAAATGGTCAGCTCGCGCATATTCGAGACGACCGACGGAATATACGGGCGAAAATTTTCGAGAAAAGGATTTCTCTGCATTCGGAAAAGCCTCCTTGCAACTTGTAAACTTACGGGGAAAGTCCTGGAATTGAAACCTGGCGTTAAATTTAACTTGCCAAAGCCCTCTGTGGCAAGCGATTTGTCCGAAAATAAAGCGAAAAACGACTTTTCGGCAAGAAAAATTAATTTTTTGTGTTGCGGACACGTAATAAAGATTGTAGGGGCAGGTCTTGTGCCTGCCCAATGAGCGAGAGCGAATATACGTATAAACAAATTCAATCTTGAATTTATTCGACGCGTTTGTTCGCGCTGCTAGCGCTCATTGGGCAGGCACGCGGGCGTGCCCCTACCTTCCCTTTCGCATTGAAAATTTTCATTTCCAGGCTTTTTTGTTTACACTGACCTAAAATTTCCCTTCGAGGTTTTCAAAACGAATGTTCAAAAACAAGCTTTTCGCCGCGCCGCTTTATCTCTGCGCGGTCATTTTTCTTTTTGCTTTTTCCGCTTTTGCCCAGACGAAAATTCCCGCGCCGTCTGACACGCTCGGCTTTACGCCGGGCGACGACCGCAAGCTCGCTTCGTGGAAACAGACGGTCGATTATTTTCAAAAGCTGGACGCGGCGAGCAATCGCGTGCAGTTTCAGGAAATCGGCAAAACGACGCTCGACCGACCTTTTGTTTACGCCACCATCAGCGCGCCGGAAAATTTAAAAAATCTCGAAAAATATAAAGTGATAAACGCGAAGCTCGCCGACCCGCGTAAAATCAGAGGCGCGCGCGCCGCCGTCGAGCGCCGGTTGTTAAAAGACGGCAAAACGATTGTTTTAATCACCTGCGGCATTCATTCGACGGAAGTCGGCTCGGCGCTTTCTTCGATGCTGATTGCGCACCGTCTGGCTTCGTCAGACGAGCCGGAAATTCAAAAAATTCTGCAAAACACAATCATTCTGCTCGTGCCCTCTTTAAATCCGGACGGCGTCGACATCGTCAAAAACTGGTATGACAAAACTCTGGGCACGCCTTTCGAGGGAACTTCGCCGCCGGAGCTTTATCACAAATACACAGGTCACGACAACAATCGCGATTGGTATGCTTTCACGCAGGTTGAAACGCAGCTCACGGTCGAAAAAATTCTCAACGTCTGGCATCCGCAAATCGTCCACGACATACACCAGCAGGGCGAGCGCGGCTCGCGTCTTTTCCTGCCGCCGTATATGCCGCCGGTCGAGCCGAACGTGCCGCAGGAAATCATCGAAGGCTACACGGAACTGGGCAATTTTATGGCGAACGATTTACGCGCCAAAGGCTTTCAGGGCATCACGACCAATTCGACCTACGACGCGTGGACGCCCGCGCGCGCTTATTCGCATTATCACGGCGGCGTGCGGATTTTGTCCGAGACGGCTTCGGCGCGACTGGCGACGCCGATAACGCTTAAATTTGAAGATTTGCGAAACGGTCTGGGCTACGACGTGCGGAAAGAATCGCCGAATTTTTCGCCCGTCTGGCTCGGCGGCGAATGGCATCTGCGCGACATCACGAATTATATGACGACCGCCGCTTTTTCTTTGTTGAAACACGCGGCGGACAATCGCGAAACGTGGCTCAAGAGATTTTACGCCATCGGCAAAGAAGCCGTCCGTCCGCGAAAAAAAGGCGAGCTTTACGGTTATTTGTTCGACGAATACAGTCTCGGCGGAGAGCGTTTCAGACAATTAGTTTTAGAGACGGCTGGCGTTGAAGTAATCGAAACCGACGACGGCGCTTTAGTAAAATTGGCGCAGCCTTACGGCGCGTTTGCCAAAACGCTCATCGAATCGCAAAAATATCCCGATTTGAAAGACGAAAAAGGAAATCCGATTCCGCCGTATGACGTCACGGCGCACACTCTGTCGCTGCTTTTCGGAGATTTGGAGATTAAACCCGTCTATGCGCCGTACAAAATCAAAAAGCCGACCGATGGCAGCAGCGGAGCGGATTTCGGACCTTGTAAAGAAATTTTTTACCGGAATGCGATTTATAAATCTCATATCCCCGTGATGGACGAAGGCTGGACGCGCTACGTTTTTGAAGATATGAAAGACCGCAACTGCGTGAATTATTCTTCGATTACAGACAAGGAAATTCGCGCCGCCGATTGGGAATTTACGCCTGCCCAAAAACCTTATCCGCCTTTACCGCCAAGCGCAAAGGGAAAAGCTCGTTTCAAAACAATCATTTTTCCCGACCAGCCGGCGAATCAAATCTTAAACGGCTACGCGAAAGGCACGATGCCCGACGAATACACGGGCGGCGTCGGCAAAGAAGGCGTCCGAAACTTGCGAAAATTTGTCGAAAACGGCGGCACGCTCGTTTTTCTGAATCGCGCCTCGGATTTCGCCATCAAAGAACTCGGCGTGCCCGTCCGCGACGTGACCGAAGGCTTGCAGCGCAAAGATTTCTACATTCCCGGCTCGATTCTGCGGACGGAAATCAACACCGCGCACAAAATCGCCCGCCATATGCCGAAGGAATCAATCGCGTGGTTTGAAAACTCGCCCGCCTTCGAGATTACGACGAGCGACGACACAAACGTCGAAATCATCGCCCGCTATCCCGCGAAACCCGAAAATATTTTGCTTTCGGGCTGGGCTTTGGGCGCGGAAAAAATCGCCGGAAAAGCCGCGCTCGTTTCGATAAACATCGGCAAAGGCAGAATTATTTTATTCGGCTTTCGCCCGCAATACCGCGCTCAAAGCCTGGCGACTTATCCGCTTTTCTTTAACGCGATTACGGAATAAGATTTAGCCACGAAAAAACACGAAAAAGGCACGAAAAAGAAAATATAAATGGAAGAAAAAATTGTTTACAAAGACCTCTCATATAAAATTATTGGATTAGCTATTGAGCTTAGCTACGGATTTCTGGAAAAAGTTTATGAAAATGCGTTGATGATTTTACTTCTGGAAAATGGGATTGAAGCTCAACAGCAAGTTCCGATTAAAGTTAGTTTTCACGGAAAAGTAGTCGGAGATTACATTGCGGATATTTTAGTCGAAAATCAAATAATTTTAGAACTAAAAGCGCAGGAGAAAATCGCAGATATTCATAAAGCCCAAATTCTGAATTATTTGAAAGCAACCGGACTGAAACTCGCTATCGTTTTAAATTTCGGAAAGAACAGACTAGAATCCGAAAGATTAGTTTTGTAATTTTTCGTGGTTTTTTCGTGTCCTTTCGTGGCTAATTTCTTATGTTTCTATTTGACGACATCGATTTTGTTCCGGCAAAGAGCGGCGACCTCAATCGTTTGTGGTATTTTTTGCCAGTCGGCTACTTGACGACGATTTTGATTGAGACGCCGGTTCTGCTAATCGGGCTTTCGCCGAAATTGAGCTTGAAGCAGAGGCTCGCGTGCGGCGCGTGGCTGACGGCTTGCACGTATCCGATTGTGATACTGGTTTTGCCCGCGCTGCTGCTCGATTATTCGCGGACGCTCTATCTGGTCGTCGCGGAAACTTTCGCGCCCGCTGCCGAATGTTTTTTGTTCTGGCTCGCCTTTCGCGGCAAAAATCTGTTTGAGACGAAAGACTGGCTTCGCTCGTTTGCGGCAATCGTCGTCGCCAATCTCGCTTCTTTCGGCATCGGCGAGATTTTAAACGCGACGGCTTGGTTCGGATTCTTTTAATTTTCAAGTATTATTCAGACAGGGTAGACAGGACGAACAGGATAAAAAGAATTAATTATCCTGTCTATCCTGTTCATCCTGTTTGAATTTTCGCTTATGAATCTGCGCGTCACCGAAATTTTTCTCTCGATTCAGGGCGAATCGACGCATGCCGGTCGTCCGTGCGCGTTCGTGCGGCTGACGGGCTGCCCGATGCGCTGCGTCTGGTGCGATTCGGAATACACTTTTACGGGCGGCGAGCCGCTCGCGCAGAAAAACGTTTTTCCTTTTATCACACAGCTTTGCGACGCCGGTTACGAAGTTTTAATCGAAACCGGCGGTTTTGTTTCGACGGAAAGGACGGACACGCGCGCGAAGATAATTTTGGACGTTAAATGCCCCGCTTCCGGCGAAGCCGAACGCAATCACTGGGCGAATCTGGAAAGACTCCGCGCCGAAAAGGACGAAGTAAAATTCGTCATCGCCGATTTAAGCGATTAGGAATTTGCCCGGCGGATTATCAAAAAATACGATTTGGAAAACCGCGCGCGCAGCGTTTTGATTTCGCCCGTTTTCGGCGTCGAAAATTTACCGGAAATCGCCGAAACCGTTTCAAAAAGCGGTTTAAAAGTGAGATTAAACTTGCAGCTGCACAAATACATCTGGGGCGCGGACCGCTCACGGAGTTTAAGGCAAAAGGCAAAATTTAAATGATTTCTGAAGATAATTTCGCAATCCGCAACCCGCAATCCGCAATCGTTCTGGTTTCCGGCGGAATGGATTCGTGCGTGACCGCCGCCGTCGCCAAAAGCGAAAACGAAGAAATCGCGCTGCTGCACGTTTCTTACGGGCAGAGAACCGAGCGGCGCGAGCGCCAGGCGTTTGAAGATATTGCCGATTTTTACGGCGTGACCAAACGTTTAGCGGTTTCGATTGAATACTTGGCGAAAATCGGCGGCTCAAGCCTGACCGACGAGGCGATGGAAGTCAGTGACGCGAATCTCGAAGCGACCGAAATACCGACTTCCTACGTGCCGTTTCGCAACGCGAATATGCTTTCGATTGCGACGAGCTGGGCGGAAGTCACGGGCGCGGCGCGAATCTATATCGGCGCAGTCGCCGAAGATTCGAGCGGTTATCCCGATTGCCGCGCGGAATTTTACGAGGCGTTTCAAAAAGCGATTGACGCCGGCACGAAACCGGAAACGCGCATCCGAATCCGCACGCCGATTATTAACCTGTCGAAAGCGGAAATCGTGAAAAAAGGCTTGGAATTAAATGCGCCGCTGCATCTTTCGTGGTCGTGTTACAGAAATGAAGATTTGGCTTGCGGCACGTGCGATTCGTGCGCGCTGCGTTTGCGCGGATTTGCGCGGGCGGGCGCGAAAGACCCGGTTGAATACGCCCAAAATTTAATTTTTTGACTTAGAAGCCTTGTAAAGCTTGACTAAACCGACCGCGACCGGAATTATTGCCAGGATGCCGACAATACTGCTCACCAAAGCAAATCTAATCCAGCCGCCGACCGCGCCGATTCCCGCCGACTCAGAATTGTCCAGAGCGGCAAAACTTTGATAGATTCCCCAGAAAGTGCCGAAAAAGCCTGCCAGCATCAGCAAAATCCCGCTCATAGTCCAGACTTTCCAAGTCATTCTATCAACCTCGCATTGCCGAATTTTATGCCGCATTCACGCCGCTTTGCTTCGCCGGAAGCAGAAGCAGAAGACAGCCGATAAAAAGAAGAAATATTCCGACGAAGGAAAACAAAACGCCGTAATATGCCGAATCGATTGCCGCCCCAAACGCGCCGATGCCCGCCGCTTCGCCGGTCTTTATCGCGCGAAAGCCGGAGAAAAAATTCCACAGCGCATACGCGTCAGCGACGAAAACTAAAAAAGTTCCGATGATGATAAGTAGTTTCGAAATGATTTTCATATTTTGCAGGAGAAGATTTTCAAGGAGTTTAACTTATCTTTTCAAAACAATCCAGAAAAACCTCTCAGGAAACGTCAAGTCTTTCTCTTTCAATCTTTAAACCGTTCAGATTGCCCAGAACCGCGAGCGCGATTTGTTCGGTTTGAAAAAATTCCCGCGCCAGCTCGCGGATTTCTTCGGCGGTCACGTTTTCGATATTGCGCAGCGTTTCTGCGAGCGGAATCTGTTTGCCGAAAGTGATTTCCTGCTGCGCGAGATTCGCGGCGCGGTTTGAAGAATCTTCCAGCCCGAGCAGGATAGTCGCCACGCTCTGCTGTTTGGCAAGCTCGATTTCTGCGGCTGAAACGCCTTCGCGCTTGATTTTTTTCAATTCGGCAATGGATAAATCAATCGCTTTGCCGATTTGATTCGGCGCGGTTCCGGCGTAGACGCTGAAAAATCCGCAATCGAGAAACGAAACGCCGCTCGCGCCGACGCTGTAGGCAAGCCCGTGACGCTCGCGTATCGTCTGCCAGAGCCGCGACGAAGTTCCGTTGCCGAGAATATTTTCCAGAAGATGCGCCGCGTAGCGCCGTTCGCTGCGCGCATCAATCCAGGGCGTCGCCAGAACAAAATGCGCCTGCTCCAGCCCGCGCTTTTTTTTCAGCAAAATCGGCGCGGAAATTTGCGGATTCGGAAACGTTTCCGCTTCTTCACTGCGCGCTCCGCGTCCGGCATTCCGCGTTCCAAAAAATCGCTCCGCCAGCTCGACAATCGGCGCGTGCTCGATGTTTCCGGCGACGGCGACGACCAGATTTTCCGGCTGAAAAACCCGCCGGTGAAAATCGCCGGTCACCTCATGGTTAAAAGCGCGAACCGTTTTCGGCGTGCCTTCAATCGGCATTCCGAGCGCGTGATTCGGAAAAATCGCCTGGTTGAAAAGCTCGCCTAAATATTCTTCGGGCGAATCTTCGACCATTCGCATTTCTTCGATAATGACCTGCTGCTCGCGCTGCAGCTCCGTCTGGTCAAAGCGCGGATTGGTCAGCATATCGGCGAGCAAATCAAAGGCGCGCGGCAAATCCTTATCGACCGTTTTCATCGCAAAGCCGGTCATTTCCTGCATCGTAAAAGCGTCGAAATTTCCGCCGAGCCGGTCGGTTTCGACGGCGATTTCCAGCGCCGAACGCCGCTGCGTGCCTTTAAAAACCGTGTGCTCGATAAAATGCGAGATTCCGTTTAAATCGGCGGGTTCGTGACGCGAGCCTTTTTTGAAGAAAAATCCGAGCGTCGCCGAGCGCACGTCGGGCATTTTTTCGGTGAGAATGGTTAGACCGCTGGTAAAGCGTGTGATTTCGATATTTTCTTTCATTGCCGCAAAAGAAAATCGTATCACGGAAACGCGGAGCGCGTGAAGCGAGTTTTGAATTTTGAATTTTGAGTTTTGAATTAATGATTTCCGGCTGACTTAAAATTCAAAATTTAAAACTCATAACTTATTTTTTAGCAGGCTTGACCGGCTTGCGGGTGCGGGAAAGCGTCTGATTCGTCCTCGCCTTCTCTGGCGGTCAGACAGGCAAAATCTTTTTCGACGAGGATTTTGAGCGTTTCGCCGCCGGATAATTTTTGCCCGGCGTCGAAGCCGACTTGCTCGCTCTGCGTCCATTCGTCGGCAATCGAGGCGGGAACGCCAATCTCGATGCGGTCGTTTTCAAAGCTCGCCTGAATTTCTTTCGCTCGATTCAGCTTAATCAAAGCATAAGTCAGCTTCCGATTTCCGAAAGAAATCGAATCTTCGACGCGCGCGTTTCGGGCAAAAGCGGAAACTTCCCGCTGCGATAATCTGAGGCGGATGGAATTGCCTTTGATTCTCAATTTCATATCTCAAAAGCAATTGTAACGATGCGCGGCGCAAAATAAAAACCTCCGCCGCCTTCGGGATTTTCAAAAGAAAAATTCCGAAACCGGCGAGAGGTCAAATTGGTAAATCCGCCTGCTATTCAGGCGGCTCTGGCGCGCACCATCGGCGTGATGGTTCTGCCCAGCGGATAAGTCGAATTGCGCGCGATGGCAAGCTCAATCGCCTGCGGCGGCACGTTGTAATCTTCGGCAAGCTTATTGACCGACTCGCCGAAGGCAAAACGCTCGGTGATTTTTTCCAGCGTGTGATGCCGCAAATCGCGCCCGCAATGAAAACACGTTCCCTGTAAAGGAAAATACTTATCGAAGTCGTAACCGCTCATACTCGAAACCCCTGTAAATTTTAATCTGCTCTGGGAACATTAATGATAGCAGATGCCGCGCCGATAAACAATATTTTTTTTAAGGTCGCTTGAAAATTAATAGAAAATTATATATTAAAGATGAACCCACATTTTAAATTGTCTCAGTAAATGAATAAAATCACCCGCCGCGAATTATTACGTCTTGCCGGGGCTTCGGCTGCCGGAAGCCTTTTAATCAATTGCGCAGGCGCGCCGGAAGAACGAAAAATCATCCCGGATTCAAACGAGCCGACGGTCACGCCGCAGGGACGAATTCTGCCCGCCGACGCCGCGCCTTTGGAAAAGCAAATTTTGTATGAAGCGGCGAACGAGCCGCGGCACCTGGACATCGCGCGCGACATCTACGGCGCGGGCGTGGCGATAAACTGGGGCGGCGAGCCGCTGCTCAGGCGCGACCAGAATCAAAATCTCGTTCCCGCGATGGCGGAAAGCTGGCGGGCGGGCGCTGGTTTGGAGTATTGGGATTTTACGCTTCGCGCGGGCGCGCGCTGGAGCGACGGCGTCCCGATTACCGCCGACGATTGGGTTTTCACGTTTCGCCATCTCGCCTCGCCGAAACTGGACAACCCGTGGACGTGGTTTTATTACGACATCAGAGGCATACAGGCTTTAAAAGAAGGCAAAGGGCGAGCCGAAGACGTCGGCGTCGAAGCGCTGGACGAAAGAACCGTTCGCATTCACAGCGAAAGCGGCGCGCCTCCGCATCTGCCTGCTTTATTGGCGTATCAGGCGGCAGTTCCCGCGCCGCGTCACAAAGCCGAAAACAATCCCGAACACTGGGCGGACACGGCGGAAGGTTTTGTCTCGTCAGGTCCGATGCGGCTTTTAAGCTGGCAGCACAATCAACGTCTGGAATGGGACGCAAACCCGTATTACAACGGACCGCATAAAGTCGGCATTCAGCGGCTCGTCCAGCTTCTCGGCGCGCCCGCTGTCGGATGGTTTAATTCGTGGCTGAACAAGGAAATCGATTATATCCCGATTTTGCAGCCGCAGGAGCTTGCCGTCGTGCGCAACGACGCGGAACTCGAACAATATCTGCACCGGTTCAATAATTTTCAGGTTCAATATCTGTCTTTCGACTGCCTGCGCCCGCCGTTTGACAATTTAAAGCTCCGGCAGGCGCTTTCGCACGCGATTGACCGCGAGCCTTTCTGCCGGAAAGTAATGCTGGAAACGCGCGTTCCGGCGTATTCGATGCTGCCGCCGGATTTTCCCGCGCACAATCCGGAGCTTAAATCCGTGCAGGATTTCAACGTCGAAAAAGCGCGTGCGCTTTTGGCGGAAGCAGGCTTTCCCGGCGGGAAAGACGCCGCCGGCAATCAGCTCGTTCTGGAAATGTTTTCCAGCGGGCGCGACGTTCTTCTGGAATACGTCAAAGACCAGTGGGAGCGTTATCTCGACATCGGCGTCAATCTGCAAATCGTCGAAGGCGCGGTTTGGAGCGCCAAGCGTTCGCAGCACGAAATGCCGGTTTATCAGGGGCAATACGAATACGATTTTCTCGACCCGGCAAATATGCTGACGCGCCTCTGGCGCAGCACCGGCGAAAAAGGCT
>DASVWG010000377.1:0-8020 GCA_036389695.1 Pyrinomonadaceae bacterium | reverse complement strand
GGTTGACTTCGAAGCCGAACATCGCTTTATCGGTATTGACCGGCGTGCCGAGCGCGTGGCGGTAAAGCCGAATTTTTTGCAGGCGCTCGGGCGGCAGCGCGCCGGGCGCGAGCTTTTGGAAACGCAGGTAAATAAACGAGCGATTGTCGGGCAGCCACGCGCCCGCGTCCCAGCGCGTCGCTTCGATGCGGTCGCCCGTGTCGCGACCGCTCGCGACCTCTAAAACGCGTATGTCGCCGTATTCCGCGCCGCCCGCAGATATAAGATAAGACACGTATTTGCCGTCGGGTGAGACGCTGTAAGCCGTTATCGAATAATTCTTTCCGTTTCCAGATAATTTATCGGGGTCGACCAGCAGTTTTTCCGCGCCGTCTAAACCTTCGCGCACGTAGAGCTTGCGATTATTTTCGCCTGCCGCCAGACGGTAATAAAAATATAAATTTCCGACGCGTTTAATGCCGCCGACATTGACGCCCGTTTCGCTCAATTCATTCAGCCGCTTCAGAATCGCCGCGCGCATCGGCAGTTTATCCAGCAGCGCGCGCGCGTAATCGTTCTGCGCTTTCATCCACCGGCTAAGCTCCGCGCTTTTCGCGTCTTCCATCCAGCGATACGGGTCGACGATTTTCTGCCCGAAATAATCGTCCGTGACATTCTCGACCCGCGCTTTCGGCGGCATATCCTGCGCCGCTGCTGACAAACTGAAAACTGAAATCAGCAACAGACCAAAAATAAATTCCGGATTGATAAACGGTCGCGGGCGATTCATAATTTCGGTTTCCTTAAGCCTGGCATTTAATGCAAATTTCTTTCGCGGCTGCGGTAAAAGTTTTGCTTATTATGCATCAGATGTAACCTTTACCGTTACATGTCGGACAGACGCCGCTGCCGCCGCAGTTTTTGCAATTGCTGTCTCCACCGAGTATATTCATTAATTCTGATTTTGTTTCTAATCCAGTTCCATGACAGACAGAACATTTACCGTCATTTGACCCAAATCCGATTCCTGACGGTCCGTCGCAATCCGGACAATTTTCATAGCTCATAATATTTCTCCTTTTAAAAAATCAAAATTTCATTTAACTGCCTTAATGCGCAGAGAGTCCTGAATAATATTCCCGTGCGAGTTCTTTATCATGAAGGAACTTAGGATCGTCATAATCATTACTGTGGATTGCTCTCATCAACCATTTTTTACCGTTTTCCAAAGCATCGTCATTATTCGTTAAATCCTTTTGCTGCAAATAGTAATGTCCTAGCATAAGACATAGATTCGGAAAGCTCGTGTTCAAGGATAATAGAATTCTTACTTTAATAAGAAGATAATGTATAGCTTCTGAGAGTCCCTGCGCGGTGGAAAGATAAAGACTTTGTTTCATCCAAAGTTCGCTTAGCCTTAGCAGAGTCTGTGCTTGGATTTCAGGTCTTCTGAAATCTCCAGCGCCTGACTGAAAATCCAGTAATAAAGCATGTTCGTATTCGGTAAGCGCTCTAAAGGCATTTGAATTACTTTGAACACCATGTTCTTCGACCTTCAATTCAGTGTTTTGATTTTTCCATAAATGATAATGACAATCTGCTAAGGTGGCACGACAAGCGACTTCATTAATGGGTGTGTCATCTGTGTTTTCACAATCTAATTTTTCAAACGCCGATTCGTAGAATATTCTGGCAATATCGAGATTGTTTAGAAGTTCCTTCTTATCTTCATTGGATTTATAATTTTCCCAAGCTGTGTCATGAGCTGTCGATGCCATAAAAATAAGATGTACAGGGTCTTCAAATATCTGCTCCACATTATCACTCATATATTCTCCTTATTCTATAGAAATCAGATTCACACTAATTACAAATTTTGAGCGCGTATTTTTTAATACAAATTTTCTTCGCGTTAGCGTCCTGCGTAATCAACGTAAACAGCTTTCAGTTCCGTGTAAAAATCGAGCGTGGCAAGCCATGCTTGTGGGCGTCGATATCCGTCACTTTCATCGAAGTGCGCTAAAATATACGAAATATGGCAATAAAAAGCAACAAAAACTTGCGCCGGCAACGGAAATAAGCGTCCGCGAAAAAGGCAAAAAGACTTTTTTATTTAGCACAAATAAACGCAGATTATTAAAAGGATGGAGTAGGCTTCGCGGCTAGATAAAAAGAAACGCGGAATGTGTGAAAGCGAAACGCGGAATAATAAAACAATTTTGAATTAACGGTTTCCGGTTAACTTAAAATTCAAAACTTAAAACTCATAACTTTCTATTGGTTCACGCGTTCCGCGTTTCCTCTTATGCCGTTTTCTGTTCGCCGCCTTCGTCCGCGATTTTGTTCGGGTCGGTTTTTTCTTCAAACAAGCCGGTGATAAGTCCTTTGCTGCCGCTGTGTTCGAGGACGTGTTTATAAACCACGGTCAGGAGCGCGACGACCGGAATCGAGATGAAAACGCCGGGAATTCCGGCGACCTGCTCGCCCGCCAGAACCGACAGGATAATCGCCAGAGGGTGCAGGTGAATGCCGCCGCGCACGATACGCGGGTAAAAAATATAATCCTGACAAATCCGCAGCGCGCCGAGAAATATGGCGGTATAAACTGCCTGCCACGGCGATTGCAGACCGGCGGCGGTGACTGCCAGAATAGCGACGGTTAAAGGTCCGAGCAACGGAATAAATTCCAGGACTCCGGCGACGATGCCGAGCAGCAAAGCGTAATTGATGCCGATAAGATAAAAACCGATGGTGCAGATTATCCCGATCAGGACGCAGGAAATCAGCTGCGCGCGCGTGTAAGCCGCGAGCGTTTGATTGACGTCGTAAATGACCGATTCGACGCGCGCCCGCCAGCGCCCGCTCGGAAAAAGCCGCAGGAATGAGATGCGGAAAAAATTCGCGTCCTTCAGAAAAAAGAATCCGAGCACCGGAACCAGAATGAGCCACGGCAGATACGAAGCCAGCGCAATCAAAAAGTTCGTCACCTGCGTGCCGATGTCGGCAGCGACCGAGCCGGCTTTTTCATTAATCTGATTCTGTATGGCTTCCGGTACGCGGTAGCGCTCGAAACGATTGCTGATGTCGCGAACCCACGATTGAATCGAGGTCGTATAAGTCGGCAGATTAGTCGTCAATTGTTTCGCCTGCTCGCTGACGCGCGGCGCGAGCGACGCAATCGCGATGCCCAGAATCGAAAAAACCAGAATGTATGCGACGGCAATCGCCAGCGGGCGCGGCATTAATTTTTCGCGCTGGCGCTCTTCGAACGGCTGGCGAATCAGCTTGACCAGCGGCTCAATCAAATAAGCGAAAAAGATTGCCAGAATAATCATGAAGAAAAGATGCGTCAGCGAGACGATAATGCCTTTGGCAAAATCGGCGACCGCCAGAATCAGCAGCGTGATGACGACGACGCGCACCACCGAGAGCACCGGCGGCGTCGAAGGGTCAAGAAAAACCCTGCGCGCCGATAATCTCATTTCACGGACTTTCTTTTCTGCCACACTTTTCTCCTTAATTGCCGGCGTTTGAATTCGCTTTATTGCCCGCCTTTGAATCAGCTTTATCGCCGGCGTTTGAATTTGCTTCGGTCTTTACTTCCGACGGTTTGGATAAATCCTCGACGTTATAGCGTTTTTTCAAAGCGTCCATCCCTTCCGGCGAAATCAGATAATTTGAACCGGCAATCGCGGTTTTGCGGTCGGCGGTCACCACCCAGTAATTCGTCAGCGGCGCATTCGCGCGTAGATATTTGCTGTCGTCGGAATCCAAAACCGCGCCGTCTTTCCGGCGAAAAACGTGGACGAAATTGAAAGCGCCTTTCTGCACGTAGTCGAGTTTCTCCGAAAAATTGTCTCCCGCTTCCTTAATTTCAGGCGTCGGCGTCGGCGTCGGTGTCGGCGTTGCGAGATTGCCGACCGGCGTGACCATGGCTTGACAGGCGGAAAGGAACAGGCAGCCGAGCAGACAAAAGCCCGGAGCTGCTGCCTTAAAGCTGAAAATGCGCCTGTTTCTACCCGTTTTCATAAGTCGCGCAGCCTACTCTTTATTTTTCTTCCTCTTCCGCCGCGTTCGGGCTTGCGTTGGCGGCGTTCGCGGCGTTTTCTTCCTCTTCCAGTTGTTTCTGTTCTTCTTCGGTCGGCTCGGGCTCGTCGCCGTTGTCGTCGTCAATCTTCGACGCGTTCGGCGGCTCGCCTTTCTGGTCGCGGATTTTTAAAATATACGCTTCGTCGTCTTCGTAAGCCATTTCAAACCAGCCGCTTTCCAGCGCTTTGGCGAGAAAATCCGTGTTTTCCCGCGCGTCGGAAAAAACGTATCGCGCCCCGAATTTTTCGCGAATGACCGGTCCCGGGTCATCGACTTTCGCGCCCGTGATGTCGGCGATAAGCTTCGAGAGCTCCGGATTTTTCGAATACAAATAATTCGGGTCGAGACCGTAAACGTAGCGGTGTTTCGTGTCAAAGAAAAACAGCTTCGGAAAATCGTCCCAGTTGCAGTTAAAGATTATCTCGTCGTCCGGCACGTTTTGTTTGAGCCAGTCGGCGGCGCGGCGGTACCGGTCGTTCGATTCGTTGTTGTGGATTGATTCGACCAAGCCTTCCTGCTCGATTTTCAAGCCCCACCAATCCATATGCACGCCGCGGAAATTGTAAAATATCAAAACGACCAGCAAAACGCCGATAACGGCGGCGACCGCCTGCTTGATTTTTTCGTGCAGTTCCTCGCGCTCGCTTCGTTTTTTGTCCAGATAAGGCTCGATGTCTTTTTTGAATTCGTCCGGAAGCTGCAAAGTGTTCGGAACCCGAAACGCCTGCCAGCTAAAGGCGGCAAACAAAATCGCGAACGGCGGAAAATATTCGGCAAAGCGTTTGGAGCGAAACTGCGAAGCGAGCAGAATCGTGACGAAAACCAGAAAAAACGTCGCCTTTTCGGGCAGCTTCCCGTTTTTCGGCATAAACAGGATATAGCCGAGCAGCATCGCCGTCATCGCGATGGGAAAATGCGTCAGCAAATCCTGTCCCGAATACGGATACCATTCGCCGCCGACCGCGACGACGAAATCGCTCCCGACTTTGACCTTCGTGATGAAGTGTTCATAGAAAAGCGTCAGGTTGTTCGGAAAATACGGGTTGATGATGTTGCCGAGAATCATCCCGCCCGTCGTATACGCGACCGGCTTCCATTCCAGCTTGCGCTCGTTCCAGCCGACAATCGCCGCCCAGATTACCGCCGCGAAAAACAAAAGCGGAAACAGGCTGTAAGTCCAGACGAACAGAAACATCAGCGGCAGAAGCCAGACGTATTTTCGCTCGAACAAAAGATAAATTCCGATGACCGTGATGATAATCGTCAAAGGCGGCGCTTTCGCCATATTCATCCGGTAAAAAAACGGGTTGGCGCACGTCAGAAGCGCGGCGAGCCAGACGAGCAAATAGTCGATTTTGTAGTAAAACATCAGCCAGTAAACCGAAAAAATCGCTAAACCGGCGTAAAAAACCGTCGCCACTTTCGCCGCCATCACCGGCTCGAAAACCCAGAGAAAAGGAATCTGCAAAAGGTGAAAAAGAAAATGATGGTCGTTGTAATCCTGCGGGTTCAGAACGGTTAAAGGCAGCCATTTAAATTCCGGCAGCCAGTGCCCGCTTTTAAAGCTTTCCCACAACAGCGAGCTCCACCGGATGTGATAATAGCCGTCCCAATCGCCGCAGCACACCGCGTCGGTCGAGCGCTGCAAAACAATCATCAGCAAAAAGACGGCGCACAAGCCAAAAACCAGGTAAACCCAGCGCACGGCTTCATCCGTGCCGAGCCATTCTTTCCACGATTGCCGCGCGACTGCCGTTTCCGGCGGCTTTTCCGCAGCAGCCGTATTTTCCGTTTGTATTTCTTCCATTTTCGATAAAAACGAGCGCGTAATATTTGAATTAATCTTAGAAAAAATATCACGAAACAGCGTTAAACTTCTAATTACGAATTACAAATTACGAATTGGAAGAAATGACCTTTGACCTTTGATTTTTGACCTTTGATTTTCGGACTTCTTTTCAAAGGTCAAAGGTCAAAGGTCAAAAATCAAATTCATTCAATTGAAATCCGCATTTGCCAATCTCATCCGGCAAATCTAAAATCGAAAATTTAAGTATGTATCCGCAAGGCAATCTGTTTATTCCCGCGCCGCACGGACGGCTGGAAGCGATTTTGAAGGAACCTTCGCAGGCGGCGCAAGGCGCGGCGCTGGTCGCTCATCCGCATCCGATGGGCGGCGGCACGATGCACAACAAAGTCGTCTACCGCGCCGCCGCCGGACTGCTCGAAGCCAATCTGGCGACGCTGCGCTTCAATTTTCGCGGCGTCGGGCTTTCGACCGGCGAGCACGACGAAGGACGCGGCGAAAAAGACGACATTCGCGCCGCGCTGGATTATTTGACGGAAAATTACCCGCACGCGGAAATCACGTTTGCCGGATTTTCGTTCGGCTCGCGCTTCGGCACGGAAACCGTTTTGACGGACGCGCGCGTGCCGCGTCTCATCAGCGTCGGAACGCCGGTCGATAAATACGATTATTCGTTTTTGCAGGCGTGCGAAAAACCGATTTTGTTCGTTCACGGCGATTCCGACGAGTTCGGCTCGGTCGAAAGTTTAAAAAAGCTTTACGACCGTTTGGAATGCGAAAAAGAGATGATTATCTTTGAAAACTGCGGGCATTTTTTCGACCGGCATCTGAACGAACTGAAAAACGCCGTCCGCGACTGGACGCTGAAACAAATTCAAAGTTAATTTCTCCGGCGCGCGCAAAATATTTATGGAAAACGAACAATCCGAAATTCAAAATCCGCAATCCGAAATCAAACGCGAAGTCGCCATTCGCCTGACGATGATGCCGCGCGACACGAACGCGCACGGCACGGTTTTCGGCGGCATTATCCTGAGCTACATCGACGTCGCGGGCGGCGTCGAAGCCGTGCGCCGCACCGGACACGACCGCTTTGTGACGGTGGCGATGAAAGAAGTGATTTTTCACGAGCCGGTCTTTATCGGCGATTTGGTCAGCTTTTATGCCGAAACCATAAAAGTCGGAAAAACTTCCATCACGGTTCACGTCTCGGTCGAAGCCGAGCGCTTCGGCTCGCACGGTCAAAGCGTGCGCGTCACCGAAGCCGACGTCACTTACGTCGCGATTAACCAATATCGCGAGAAGGTTTTAATCGGAAAGTGAAATTTTTATGAAATATTCTTCATATTTTTTGATGTTGATTTTTCTGTTTGCCTTTCCGGTTTACGGTCAGCCGCCCGAATGGTTTTTAAAACTGCGGCAAATAAAGGTCTTTGAATCTTCCAGACAAGACGTGGAAAGAATCTTTAATGATCCGAAAATCGTCTATTCGTCTAATACGGACGGCAAGGAAAAGGGTTGGGGAGAGATAATAGAATACCAAACCGGGAACGGTAAACTTGGAGTTTTTTATTCAACCGGCAAATGTGCCGAATCAGACGATAAAACAGGCTGGGACGTCGCGGAAAATATCGTCGTCAGCGTTGAATTTCATCCGAACGAACCAGCGAAACTGTCTGATTTTAAGTTGGATTTAAAGACATTCAAGGCGGAAAAAGCAGCGGACACGCAACACTATTCTTACCGGAGCGATAAGCTGGGAATCGAGTTCGAAGTTCTCGGCGGTAATGTCACTTCATTTGAATATTCGCCGGCGCCTGAAAGGCAAAAGCTTGATTGCCGGATAGTTTTGAAAAATAAATCGCAATAATCCGTCTCAAATATAAAAGTCCCGATGCCTAATTGGAAGTTGGAAATAGAATACGAAGGCACGCGTTATCGCGGCTGGCAGATTCAGCATAACGCGAAAACCGTGCAGGGCGAATTGATGAGCGCGGCGCGGCAGCTTTTCGCCTCGCGCGTCGAAATCGGCGGCGCGGGCAGAACCGACGCGGGCGTTCACGCCGTCCGGCAAATCGCGCATTTGAAATCCTTCGAGCTGAAAACCAACGTCACGCCGCGCCAGATTCAGCACGGCTTTAACGA
>DASVWG010000376.1:0-12128 GCA_036389695.1 Pyrinomonadaceae bacterium | reverse complement strand
GCGCGCGAGGCGTTCAATATGGTCGCGGCGGCGATTGACGGCAAAAAAGGCACGCCGAACGATTTTCGTAATTATCGTTTGCAGGCGATAATGGACGAGAAACCGAAAAAAGCGGTAAACGGTAAACGGTAAGTGGTAAGTTCGTTTCTTTGCAACTGCAATTTTATCTATTGCAACTTACCGTTTACCGTTTATCACTTATCGCTAGAAAAACTGATGGCTAATCCGCTGGATAAAATTAAAAAATTAAGAGGGCGCAGCTTGAAAGAAATCCGCGCTCGCGGCGGACAAGTCTTTTCCGCGTACACCGAGCAAATCGGTCTGAGCGGAAAGCTGCCGACCGACGACGAATTTCAGCAGCTTATCGACAAATCCTTTTTCGGCGGCAGCGCGCCGACCGACCGCGAGCTTTTCGAAGCCTTTTTCAAACACGGCGGTCAGGCGTTTTTTCAATCCTTCGCGCAAAAGGAAAAAACTCTGCAGGCGTTTCAAAAAATCGGCGCGGAAAGCCGCCGCGCGATTATCGACAAGGCGGAGCGAATGATTGAAGGCAAATTCGATTTGCTCGGCTTTGAAAATCTCGATTTCGATTCGCCCGTCAACTGGCATTTCGAGCCGCTCGTCCGCAAGCATCTGCCGCTTAAACATTGGAAACAATTCGACGAATTGGACGCGTCGGAAACCGGCGACAAAAAAATCGTCTGGGAGCTGAATCGGCATCAACATTTTTTTACGCTCGGCGTCGCTTACTGGCTGACGAAAGACGAGAATTACGCCGAAGCTTTCGTGCGTCATCTGGGCGGCTGGATGGAGCAGAATCCGCCCGGCTCCGGCATCAATTGGTTCAGCAGTCTGGAAGTGGCGTTTCGCGCGATGTCCTGGCTCTGGGCGTTTCATTTTTTCAAGGACGCGCGCGGCTTTTCGCCCCCGCTTTTTCGCAAAGCGCTGAAATTTTTGTATGCTCACGGTCGTCACATCGAAAAATATCTCTCGACTTATTACAGCCCGAACACGCATCTGACGGGCGAAGCGCTCGGACTTTATTATCTCGGCACGCAATTGCCGTTTTTACAGCCCGCGCGCGCCTGGCGCGAAACGGGCGCGGAAATTCTTTTTGCCGAACTGAATCGACAGATTTTGGCGGACGGCGTTTATTTCGAGCAATCGACGTGGTATGCGCGCTACACGGCGGACTTCTACACGCATTTTCTGATTTTAAAAGCTTTAAACGACGATGAAGCCGATAAGGAAACGGAAGAAAAACTCACCGGAAAGCTTCAGCTTCTTTTAAATTATCTGATGCAGGTTACGCGACCTGACGGCACGACGCCGCTTGTCGGCGACGACGACGGCGGGCGCAGCTTGCCTTTCGGCTACAACCAGAACGCGCCGAATGATTTTCGCGCCGTTCTTTCGACGGGCGCGGTGATTTTCGACCGCGGCGATTATAAATTCGTCGCCCGCGACGCGGCTGAGGAAACGCTCTGGCTGCTTGGGCACGAAGCGGTCGAAAGCTTTGAAGATTTAAGCGAAGTGCGCCCGCTAAACGATTCAAAATCCTTTCCGGCGGGCGGTTATTTCGTGATGCGCGACGGCTGGGACGCGACCGACAATTATTTTTTGATTGACTGCGGAAATGTCGGCGCGATCAGCGGCGGTCACGGTCACGCCGACACGCTCGCCTTTGATTTGGCGGTCGGCGGCAGAACGCTGCTGGTTGACGCGGGAACTTACACGTATCACGAATCGGAAGAGTTGAGAAATTATTTTCGCTCGACCGGCGCGCACAATGCTTTGACGATTGATAATGAATCGTCGTCGCAGACGGGCGGAAAATTCGGCTGGCGGACGATGGCGAAGCCGCAGGTCAACGCGTGGATTTCCGAAAATCGTTTCGATTTTTTTGAAGGCGAACACGACGGCTATCGTCATTTGCCCGACGCGCCCGCGACGCACACGCGCGGCGTTTTATTTTTGAAAAACGATTACTGGATAATGCGCGATTTTGTCGAGACGCGCGGCGCGCACGATTATCAAATGAATTTTCATTTCAACGCCGAAACCGCTCCGAAGCTCATCGGCGCGGAAACGGGCAGTTTTTACGTTGACGAGCAAACGGACGTAAATTCGGGCTTGCGTTTGTGCATCGTCGGCGACAACGGCAGTTGGCAGATGAGCGAAAACTGGATTTCCGATTGTTACGGCAGGCGAGCGGAAGCGCCGTTTGTGCAGTTTCAAACGAAAGGCGCGGCGGCGCAGGAATTTTTTACGTTTCTGTTTCCGACCGGCGCGCTTGCGGAAAAGCCCGAAGTTTTTGAAACGGAAATCGCGGGCGGTCGCGCCTTTGTCATAAAATTTCGCGGCTATACAGACCTTCTGGTTTATTCGGACGGCGAGGGAATCGTCCGCACCGAATTTTTCGACGCGGATTTCCGCTTCGTCTGGGCGCGTCTGAGCGACGGCGAAGATTTGCCGGAAGAGTTTGTTTTAATCGACGGCAAAAATTTTGTCGTTAACGGTCGTGAAATCATCAATTACCCGAAAGCTTTGAAATTCGCGGCGGCGCGTCGTCTGGGCAATAAATTAAACGTCAGAACGAACGAAAGCCTTTTCAGCGTTTCGCTTCCGAGCCGCCGCTCGCAAACATATATATTGAAAAAACAGGAGCAATCGGAGTAAAATTCTAAAGGCACATCCGGCTGCCGCTTCAATTTCAAATTTCAAATTTCAAATTCCATTTAATTCCAGACGCAGCTTCTTTCCTTCCTTCCGCTTTTCAGTGAAAAAAAATATTCTCCAACTCGTCGGCAGTTTTCATTCGGGCGGCTCCGAGCGTCAAGCCGCGCAGCTTATCAGGCTTTTGCGCGAAGATAAAACGCACCGCATTTACGTCGCGTGTTTAAACGGCGAAGGCGTTCTGCGCGCGGGTGTCGAAAGGCTCGGTTTCACGGAAATTCCCGAATTCAGGCTCAGCTCGTTTTACGACGCGAACATGGCTCGCCAGCTTTCGCGCTGCCGGAAATTTCTGCGCGAAACGCGGATAGACATTATTCAAACGCACGATTTTTACACGAATGTTTTCGGGATGATTGCCGGACGAATGGCGAATGTGCCCGCGCGCATCGCGGCAAAACGCGAGACGGGAACGAAAACGAGCGCGCAGCGATTCGTCGAGCGCCGCGCCTACGCTTTCGCCCAAAAAATTGTCGCCAATGCCGCCGCCGTGAAAAATCATCTGGTGAAAACCGGCGTTCCGGCGGAAAAAGTCGAAGTCGTTTATAACGGTCTGGATTTGGCGAAATTCGATTTTGAAAACGCGCGGCGGGCGGAAATTTTAAAAAGCTTCAATTTGCCGGCAGACGAAAATTTGAAATTCGTCACGATTGTCGCCAATTTTCGCAGCGGCGTAAAAAATCACCCGATGTTTCTGCGCGCCGCGCGGCGCGTGAAAGAAAATTTTCCCGGCGCGCGTTTCCTGCTCGCGGGCGAAGGCGAGCTTTTGGGTGAAATGAAGAAATTAGCGAAAGATTTGGGATTGGAAAACGAATCGTTCTTTATAGATAATTGCGGCGACGTGCCGCGTCTGCTCTTTGCATCCGACATCTGCGTTTTAAGCTCGCGAACGGAAGGCTTTTCCAATTCGATTCTGGAATATATGGCGGCTGGAAAACCCGTCGTCGCGACCGATGTCGGCGGCGCGAGCGAAGCGATTCAGGAAGGCGAAAACGGTTTTCTTGTCGCCTCGGACGACGATGCGGCGATGGCAAATCGCCTGCTTGAGCTTTTGCGGGACGCGGAAAAAGCAAAAACATTCGGCGCGCGCGGGCGCGCCATCGCGGAACGGAAATTTTCGACGGCGGCGCAGCTCAGGAAAATTTTGGATTTATACGACGGATTGTTGAGGAAATGAAACCACAGATGAACACAGATAAACGCATATTCAAACAGGATGGACAGGATACACAGGATAAATCTATTTTTTATCTGCGTTCATCTGCGGAAATCTGCGGTTAATTTTCTTCCGGCGTTCAACCGCCCGCTACCGCAGGCGGTTCTGACTTTTGATGAATCAATCGAGCGAAAAAACCAGAATTCTCATTATCGCACCGGCGCTGCCGCTGGTCGGCGGGCAAGCCGTGCAGGCGCAGAGGCTTTTGGAGAATTTTCGCCGCGAGCCGCATCTCGAAGTTGATTTGCAGCCGATAAATCCGCAGGTCGCGCCGCGTCTGCAAAAAATTCCGTATGTCCGAACCGTCGTCACGACCGTGAAATATCTTTTCGATTTGTTCGGAAAAATTCCGCGCGCCGATGTCGTGCATATTTTTTCGGCGGCTTATTACAGCTTTGTTTTGTCGGTCGTTCCGGCGATTTTGCTGGCAAAATTGTTCGGCAAAAAAACGATTGTCAATTACCGGAGCGGCGAGGCGGAAATTTTTTTCCGCGGCTGGGGCGGGCATTTTTTGTGGGCGATGCGACGGGCGGACGCGGTCGTTTCGCCTTCGGGTTATCTGGTCGATGTTTTTGCAAAATTCGACGTTCGCGGGCGCTCGATTTTCAATATCATCGACACCGATAAATTTAATTTCCGCGAGCGAAAAGCTTTGCGTCCGGTTTTTTTGTCGAACCGGAGTCTGGAATCGCTCTACAACATCGAATGCATTTTTCGCGCTTTCAAAATTATCAGCGAGCGTTTTCCCGATGCCCGCCTGATTGTCGCCAATGACGGCATCGAGCGCGAAAATCTGAAGCGAACGGCGCGGGAAATGAAGCTGAATTCAATCGAGTTTATCGGGCTTGTCCCGCAGGATAAAATCACGGAATTGTATGATTCGGCAGACGTTTATCTGAACTCGCCGAATTTCGATTGTATGCCCGGTTCCCTGATTGAATGTTTCGCCTCGGGCTTGCCGGTCGTTTCGACCAATGCGGGCGGCATTCCGTATATCGTCGCCGACGGCGAAACCGGGCTTCTGGTGGAAACAAACGACCACGCAGCATTGGCGGCAAAAGCGATTTATTTACTGGAAAACGCCGCCGCTGCCGAGCGAATTATCGGCAATGCGCGGAAAGAATGCGAAAAATATTCATGGGAAGCGATTCGCCCGCAGTGGCTTGCGCTTTACGAAAAGCTGGCGGCTGAATTGAAAGGAAAGCCTGAGCCGCAGACGCTGCTGGAAATTGAAAAAAAAGCTTGAATTAATAATAAATAAATAGCCGGAAAAATGCATATTCTTCTTCTCGGACCATATCCGCCGCCGCAGGGCGGAGTTCAACGCAACATGCTGGACATTCGCCAGCAGCTGCAGCGTGACGGGCACGCCTGTTCGATTATCAATATCACGCGCTGCAGCAAAGCAATCGATGAGCCGGACGTTTATCATCCGCAGACGCCGCTGGCGCTCGTGCGTCTGCTGCTCAAATTAAAATACGATTTGCTGCACATTCATATCGGCGGCGAGATTCCGGCGCGCGTGTTCGCGCTCCTCGCCGTTTGCGCCGTAATTGCGCGAGGAAAAAGCGTTCTGACGCTTCATTCGGGCGGTTATCCTTTATCGGAAGCCGGACGCGCCGCCCGCCGGTTTTCCCTGCGCGGCTTTATCTTCCGGCTTTACACGCGGCTGGTTTGCGTCAATCGCCAGCAGGTGAAAATGTTTGAAAAATTTGGCGCGGCGCGAGAAAATATTCGCCTGATTCCCCCGTTTTTCAACCAGAATCCGGACAAAAGCGTTTCCGTTCCCGCGCCGCTCAAGGATTTTGCCGCCGCGCATCAGCCTTTTTTATTGACGGTCGGATTTCTGCAGCCCGCGTATAACGTGCCTTTACAGATTGAAGCTTTAGGAAAAGTCCTGGAAAACTTTCCCGGCGCGGGCTTGATGATAATCGGCGCGGGCGACCGCGAAGACGAGCTGCGGCGGCTTATCGCTTCCAAGCCTTACGCCGCGCGCGTTTTGCTGGCAGGCGATGTCGAACACGCCGTGACGCTTCATTTGATAAACGATTGCGACGTTTTGCTGCGCACGACCGATTACGACGGCGACGCGATTTCCATCCGCGAGGCGCTGCACCTTGATACGCCGGTCGTCGCGACCGACAACGGAATGCGTCCCGAAGGCGTTCGTTTGATACCGAAAGGCGACGCCGAAGCGCTGGAAAAAGCGATTGAAGCGACGCTCAATCAATCTGCAAAAATAAAATCCGCCAAGCCGGACGATTACCGGAATATCAAGGCGATTTTAAGTCTCTATAAAGAGGTAATCGGCGCGCCGAGAAGCGAAAGCGCGGGCGAAAAAGCTTTGTCGTCGGATGTTTCGTCGCTGTGGCTGTTCTGGATTGCCTTGAATGTCCTGCGGAATTTACTGGAAAGCGGCGCGGCTTGAAAAACCGGAAACTGCGAATCGAGCCAAACGAATTTTATGTGCGGAATAAACGGAATAGCATTTTCAAGCGAGCTGCGGCGCGTTGACGAGCTGCGCTTGCGGCGAATGCGCGACGTGATTCATCATCGCGGACCGGACGACGGCGGAATTTTCATCGAAAAAAACGTCGGTCTCGGTCACCGCCGTCTTTCGATTGTCGATGTTTCGCACGGCGCGCAGCCGATGTTTAACGAAGACGCTGACCTTTGCATCGTCTACAACGGCGAAGTTTACAATCACGCCGATTACCGCGCCGAGCTCGAAGCCAACGGTCACGTTTACCAAACTCACTGCGACACGGAAACGATTCTGCATCTCTACGAAGAATACGGCGCCGACTGCGTGGAAAAACTGCGCGGAATGTTCGCCTTCGCGATTTGGGACAGGCGCAAAAAAGAATTGTTTATCGCGCGTGATAGATTGGGCGTCAAGCCGCTCTATTACGTTCACGACGAGGAAGGAAATTTGTTTTTCGCTTCGGAAATCAAAAGCCTTCTGGAGGCAAACGCCGTCCGCGCGGAAATAAATTTCAATGTTTTGCCCGACCAGCTGGCGAATCACGGAACTTCCGGCGACGAAACTTTGTTCAGAGACGTCAAGCGTCTCGCGCCCGGTCACACGCTGATTTGGAAAGACGGGCGCATCAATATCCGGAAATATTGGGACGTCAATTTTGAGCCGAAACACGAAAACAAATCGGACGCGCAGTTTGTCGAAGAATGGCGCGAGCTTTTCCGAAAATCGGTCGAATTGCGTTTGATGGCTGACGTTCCTCTCGGAATGTTTTTGTCCGGCGGCATCGACTCGTCGGCGATTTGCGCGTTGATGGCACGCACTGTCGATGAGCCGATAAAAACTTTTTCGGTCGGCTTCAGCGAGCGCGAAGCCAACGAGCTGGAATACGCGCGTCTGGTCGCCAAAGCTTTCAAAACCGACCATCGCGAAATCACCGTCACGCCCGGACAATTCTTTGAAGCTTTGCCGAAATTAATCTGGCACGAAGACGAGCCGCTCGGATTCATCGCGTCCGTCCCGCTCTATTTCGTCTCGCGTCTGGCGCAGGAACACGTCAAAGTCGTGCTGACGGGCGAAGGCAGCGACGAGATTCTCGGCGGTTACGGTCGTTACCGGAAAACTCTCTCGCTTTTAAAATACGGCGCGAAATATGAATCGCTCACGCCGAATTTCCTGCGCGAATTCGTCAAAAACAATCTCGAAAATCTGCCTTCGAGCGGAAAATTAAAGCGCACGTTTTTATCGCGTTCCGCTGACATCGAAAATTTATATTTCGATAATTTCGCCATTTTTTCAAAGGCGATGCAGGAAAAGCTTCTGACCAATGAGTCGAAACAGCGAATCGCCGAAAAAAATCCGTATGCGGTTTTGCAAAATCATCTTTCGGAAACGGACGCCGCTAGCTTGCTCGACAAGCTGCTTTACGCCGACACGAAAACTTATCTGCACGAGCTTTTGATGAAGCAGGACCAGATGTCGATGGCGGCTTCGATTGAATCGCGCGTGCCGTTTCTCGACCACCGGCTTGTGGAATACACGGCAAAATTGCCGCAGAGAATGAAAATTCGCGGGCGCGAGACGAAATGGATTCTGCGCGAGGCGATGCGGGAAATTTTGCCCGCCGAAATCTTAAATCGCCCGAAAATGGGCTTTCCCGTGCCGCTCGGAAACTGGTTCAGAAACGAGTTTCGCCACATCGTGAGCGAATACGTTTTGCACGACCGGGCATTATCGCGCGGAATTTTTAACGCCGATTACATACGCGAAATCGTCGCGCGCCACGACGCGGGCGAAAATCACGACGAAAGGCTCTGGTTTTTGCTCAATTTCGAAATGTGGCAACGCCGGTTTATCGACGGCGAAACGTCCGAAAAGAAAGAGATTAAATTCGAGGAAGCGGTTTTGGTTTAGGAAATTCAACCACAGAGGGCACAGAGAACACAGAGAGAATTTTTAACCACAGATGAACACATATAAACACAGATTTTAACAGGATGGACAGGATAGGCAGGATAAAAAATGAAAATTCAATGTTCATAGTTTTAGTTATCCTGTTCATCCTGTCCATCCTGTTTGAATCTTCTCTATTTCTCTATGCCCTCTGCGGCAAAAATAATTTATGTTAGTTGCGGAAATCGAACGGAAAAAAGAAAAAATTGAAATCGCCGGTGATTTGCGCGGGCGCGACATTTTGTGTTTCAGCCACGACTGGACGGGCGACCCGCTTTCGAAAACTCACCTGATGCGCGTTTTGTCGCGCGACAACCGCATTTTGTGGATAAACGCCATCGCCAACCGGATGCCGACCGCTTCCGGAAAGGACGTTTCGCGGATTTTCAAAAAATTAAAAGCTTTTACCGAGCCGGTGCGCGAAGTCGAAAAAAATATTTTCGTGCTGAATCCGCTGGCGATTCCGAGTTACGGCAGCGCCGCGGTCAGAAAATTTAATCAGAGCTTTCTGCTGTCGCAGGTGAAATCGGCGATGCGGAAGCTCAAATTTCAAAAGCCCGTCAATATGGTTTTTAATCCGGCGGCGGGCTTGCTTGCCGGACGTCTCGGCGAAGAAAGCCTGATTTATTACTGCGTCGACGAATACACGGCTTTCACGGGCGCGGCGGCGGGCTTGCGCGAAATCGAGGAAGAGCTTTTCAAAAAATCGGATTTCGTCGTCGTCTCGGCGGAAAAACTGCTCGAATCGAAACGAAAATACAACCCGCACACATTTCTGATTCGGCACGGCACCGACTGGCGACATTTTCGCCAGGCGCTCGATGAAGAAACGCGGATTCCCGACGAAATCGCGAATTTGCCGCGCCCGATTATCGGCTTTCACGGGCTTTTAGCCGATTGGGTCGATTTCGATCTGATAAAAAAAACCGCCGCGCATTTCGAAAAAGGCTCGGTCGTTTTAATCGGAAAAATCGCGGTCGATGCCGAACAGAAAATAAAAATTCTGGACGCGGTTCCGAACGTTCATTTTTTAGGTCGAAAGCCTTACGCGGATTTGCCCGCGTTTTGCAAAGGCTTCGACGTGGCGCTGAATCCCTTTGTCATCAATGATTTAACGCTCGCGGCAAATCCTTTGAAAGTGCGCGAATATCTGGCGGCGGGCTTGGAAGTCGTTTCGACCGACATTCCCGAAGTGCAGATTCTAAAGCATTGCCGCATCGGAAAAACGCACGCGGAATTTATCGCGCAGATTGAAAAAGCGCTCGAAAATCCGTCGCCGCGAGCGCAAATCAGCGATTCGATTCGGCAGGAAAGCTGGGACGCGAAAATCGACGAGCTGCGAGAGATTGTTGCGACGCGGAGACGCGGAGACGCGGAGACGCGGTGATGCTCCGACGCTTCAAATTTGCGTTTGTGTTGCTCGCATTGTTTGTCGGATGGATTTTTCTCGCGCCGTTTCTGGCGGAAAGCTTGATTGTCGAAAAGCCTCTGGCGCGCGCCGACGCGATTCTGGTTCTCGGCGGCTCGGCGACTTTCATCGAGCGAACGCAGAAAGCCGCCGAACTTTTTCAGAAGGGAATTTCGCCAAAGATTTTATTGACCGACGACGGCGGTCAGGCGGGCTGGGCGCAGGCGGAGCAGAGAAATCCGAAATTTGTCGAGCTGGCGCGGAAAAGCTTAATCGAACAGGGCGTTCCGGCGGAGAAAATCGAAATTTTGCAGCCGCCGGTCGAAGGAACGATTGACGAAGCGCGCGTTTTTACCGGCAAAGCGCGGGCGGAAAATCTGAAATCCGTTTTGCTCGTCACGTCCGCGTATCACACGCGCCGCGCGCTGTGGACTTTTACAAAAGTTTCGGTCGGCGGCGATGTGGAAATCGGCATCGAATCGGCGCGGACGGGAATTCAGACGCCGTCGCCGTTTTACTGGTGGCTGCAGCCTTCCGGCTGGAAACTGGTGGCGGGCGAATATGTGAAAAGCGCGTATTATTGGACGTATTATTAATTAAAACGTTTCGGTGATGTGAATAAAATGAATATCAGCAACGCGAAAAATTGGGCGCGGAAGCGAAAAGAGCGCGAAAGGATTTTGCGGCGGCAAAGCGGCAAAGCGAACGGGAAACGGTTTTACAAAACGCTTTTGTTAGTGATTGTCGCCATCGTTTTATTTTTGCCGCTCGCCGTTTTCGGCGTTTACGCTTATCAAAATTTCGCGCCGGCACTGGAATTTGCGGGAAATACGATTACGGTTCGCGCGGGCGGAGATTTCCAGGCGGCGCTGGACAAATCGAAAGCGGGCGACACGATTTTTTTGCAGGCGGGCGCGACGTTTAGAGGCAATTTCAAACTGCCCGTCAAAGCCGGAAACGAATATGTCACGATTCGCACAACTGCTGCGGACGCGCAGCTTCCCGACGCCGGTACGCGCCTCAACCCGAAAAGATACGGCGCTGGCTTGCCTAAGCTTTCGTCGCCGAACGGCGAGCCGGTGATAACCGCCGAAAACGGCGCGCATCATTTTCGCTTTGTCGGCGTCGAATTCGGCGGAACGCGTGACGGCACCGGAAACATCATCAAAATCGGCTCGACCGAAGAAAAACGGCTCGAAGATTTGCCGCATCACATCGAATTCGACCGCGTTTATATTCACGCGACTTCGGCGCAAGGTCAAAGGCGCGGCATCGCCGCCAACGGGCGTTTTCTGAAAATCGCGAACAGTCACATTTCCGACATCCGGCGCAAGGGCGAAGAATCGCAGGCGATTGCGATTTGGGCGACGGACGGCAACATCGAAATCGTCAATAATTATCTGGAAGCGGCGGCGGAAAACGTTCTTTTCGGCGGCGCGGGCTCGGCTCTGGGCTTGATTCCGTCGGATTGTATCGTGCGCGATAATTGGATGAACAAGCCTCTAAACTGGCGCGAGGAAGGCTGGGACGTCAAAAATCTGTTTGAAATCAAAAACGGTCGGCGCATACGCATCGAAAACAACCTGCTGACGAACAACTGGGGAAGCGCGCAGGACGGCACGGCAATCGTCATCAAATCGACCGTCGACAGCGGCGCGGGCGCGACTGCCGCCGACATTTTTTTCGTTAACAACGTCGTGCGCGGTTCGGCAAATGCCCTGAGCGTCAACGGCTCGGAAGAAAAAGGCGGGCATCGTTTGACCGTTCGCAACAATATTTTCGACGACATCAACGGCGCGAAATGGAACGGTCAGGGATTTTTTATGAAATCCGCCGATTGGAACGGGCTGATTATTGAAAATAATACGATTGTGCAGAGCGGAGACGCGGCGAAGGCTTACGGCATCGTGCGCGGTTTCGTTTTTCGCAACAACGTTTTGTTTGAGGGCGAATACGGTTTCAAAGGCGACGGGACGGCGCCCGGCAAGCAGACGATTGACCGCTATTTTCCCGGCGGCGACGTTTCGTTTAACGCGATTATCGGCGGCGACGGCTCGCTCTATCGCGGAAAAAATATGTATCCGTCTTCATTGCGCCAGCTCGGTTTTGTGAGCTTCGAAGCGCGCGATTTCACGCTGCGACCGGACAGCGCCTTACGCGGCAAAGGTTTTCAGGGAAAAAATATCGGCGCGGATTTGGACGCGCGAACAGTCGGCGGAAAATAGTCAGAACCGCCTGCGGTAGCGGGCGGTTGAAGTTTAGCGTTTGAAACGTTTGAATTTATTTTTAAATTTTGAGTTGGATGAGGTAAACCGCCCGCTACCGCAGGCGGTTCTGAC
>DASVWG010000375.1:0-3084 GCA_036389695.1 Pyrinomonadaceae bacterium | reverse complement strand
CTCTTTTCAATAGTTCTTTTCTTATCTCTTTCAATTGTCGGCGTCGTAGTCTTACCTGTGGGGAGAATACAGGTCGGCACGCCTGTCTGCCAGCTTTTTAACGACCAAAGCGGAACGCATTGCGCCAGTATCTCGTGCAATGGTTCTGAACCGAGCGGCGGAACCTGTTATGATGATTTCAACCTGCCTACGCATTTAACTGAGCAAGCTAGAAACATTTGCGAATTTGCTGATACTGCAAGTTGTCACGTCACGGAACATCTAGTTTGTGACCCGGGTAATAAAAGCGCTACTTATACAAGAGAGTGCAATAATCGAATAGGTGCTATCTCTTCACAGCATATGTCTTGTCCCATATCCTGCACTTGTCCTCAACCTATAGGTCAAAAACCTTGTCGGAGAGCTACTTGGGACACGAATAGCTGTCAGTGGAATATCAGTCGTTGTAACGATACTGCTGTTTGCGATTCCGAATGTTTCGAGCCGAATCCGGAATGTCCGTGTTACGGTTACGGCGGCGGAGGACTACGGGCAACCCAAAACAAGACATTTTGCAACCGCGAGCCGCAGTTTATCAAAGCCGGTTATGCGGTCGAATCAAGCAAAGCGGCGCGGATACCGGAATGTTATTGCAGCGTGTCGCCGATTCTGATTGACGTTTCCGGCAACGGCTTTGCGCTGACCGACGCGGCGCACGGCGTCCCGTTCAACTTTAATGGCGACGGCATTATCAAAGGCAAAGTCTCCTGGACAGCAGCCAATACTGATGATACGTGGTTATCACTAGACCGCAACGCAAACGGCAAGATTGACAACGGGCAGGAACTGTTCGGCAACGCGACGTCTCAGCCTGTGCCGCCGGAAGGCGAACAGCGTCACGGCTTTCTCGCGCTGGCTGAATATGACAAAACGGCAAACGGCGGCAATGGTGACGGTGAAATATCAACGCAAGATGCAATTTTCAACCGATTGCGCTTATGGCAGGACACGAATCACAACGGCATTTCGGAAACAAACGAACTGCACGTGCTCAATGAATTAGGACTCAGCAAGATAGAGCTTGATTATCGTGAATCGAAGAAAACGGACGAATTCGGCAATCAGTTTAAATATCGGGCGAAAGTCACAGACGCGCAAAACGCGCAGCTCGGTCGCTGGGCGTGGGATGTTTTTCTCCTTAATGAGCCTTAATTTTCGGAAACGATTAAAAACTTGTTTATAAATTTGATATTTTCTTGAGAGGCGGTTAATCTCACCTCTAAATTATTTTGATTTCCATTTTATTTCAATGACCGAAACGAATACGACACGCGAATTTCTGCGGCACACGGTGGCGACGCTGGCGTATCGCGGCGGCAAAGCCGTCAAAGGAGCGCCCGATACTTTCGGCGCTTTTAAAATCGGCGAGACGACGCGCACGCCGCTCGAAATTCTGGCGCATATCGGCGACCTTCTCGAATGGGCTTTGACAATGGCGAAGGGCAATCCCGTCTGGAAAGCGGGCGCGCCGCGCGAGTGGAACGAGGAAGTCGAAAGATTTTTCGATGGGCTGAAAAATCTCGACGAATATCTGGCTTCCGACGCGCCGCTTGCCAACACGGTCGAAAAGCTTTTTCAAGGTCCGGTTGCCGACGCGCTGCAGCACGTCGGGCAAATCAATCTGCTGCGCCGTTTAGCCGACGCGCCCATCCGCGGCGAAAATTATTTCAGAGCCGAAATCGAGCGCGGGCGCGTCGGCGCGGAGCAATCCGACAAACGCCTGGAGTTTGATTAGCCGCCCTGAATCCGCAAACAAATTTTTCTCATTTACGGCATCTTGACGCTTCCCGCGTCGGATGCTAGTGTTTTTTCTTTATGGAAAACTTGAAAAAAACGCCGCTCAACGAAGCGCACCGGGCGCTCGGCGGAAAAATGGTCGAATTCGGCGGCTGGGATATGCCCGTGCAATACACGGCGGGCGTCATCGAAGAACATCTGCGGACGCGCACCGCCGCCGGACTTTTCGACGTTTCGCATATGGGCGAGATTTGGGTCGAAGGCGAAGACGCCATCGAATTCGTCAATCGCCTGACGACCAACGACGTGACGAAATTGATTGACGGTCAGGCGCATTATTCGGCTTTGACCAACGAAAACGGCGGCGTGGTCGACGATTTACTGGTTTATCGTTTCGACTTCGACAAGCTTCTGCTCGTCGTCAACGCTTCGACGACCGACAAGGACTGGGATTGGATTACCTCGCACAAAAAAGACGAAAATATCACTTTGATTAACGCCAGCAAAGATTATTGCCAGATTGCCGTGCAGGGTCCGAAGGCGCTCGACATTTTGCAGCAGCTGACCGGAACCGAGCTTTCCGAAATCAAGTATTACCATTTTACGACCGGAAAAGTTGACGGCGTGGACGCGATTATCTCGCGCACCGGCTACACCGGCGAAGACGGTTTCGAAGTTTACGCCGCCTCGGACTGCGCCGAACAATTGTGGCGCAAGCTGCTGGACGCCGGAAATTACGGGATGGAAACGGGAATCCTGCCGGCGGGCTTGGCGGCGCGCAACACGCTGCGGCTCGAATCGGCGATGTCGCTTTACGGTCACGAGCTCGGCGACGACACGACGCCGCTCGAAGCTAATCTGGGCTGGATTTCCAAATTAAACAAAGGCGAATTTATCGGTCGCGAAGCGCTCGCCAAACAAAAGCAGGAAGGCTTAAAGCGCAAGCTCGTCGGCTTTGAAATGACTGACCGCGGCATCGCGCGCGACGGCTACGACGTTTATATCAATGACGAAAAAGTCGGCTTCGTTTCTTCCGGCTCGCCCGCGCCCTTTCTGAAAAAGAACATCGGGCTGGCTTTCGTTCCCACAGAGTTTGCAAATGTCGGGCAAGAAATTAAAATTGATGTGAGAGGCAAACATTTAGCGGCGCAAATTGTCCCGACGCCGTTTTATAAAAGGAAAAAATGAACTTTGATTTTTGACCTTTGAACTTTGAAAATTCTAAATCTATTAATCCGACCTTTTATTTTTGCAATATTCGCAAAGGTCAAAGGTCAAAAATCCAAAATCAAATTATGGCAAATATTC
>DASVWG010000374.1:0-7445 GCA_036389695.1 Pyrinomonadaceae bacterium | reverse complement strand
TCGATGTCTTCACTAAACCTCGGATTTGGAAAATCGATTACGAGTGACATTTTTTCTGCAACAAATTTCATCTGCCGATGTGTAAAAAATAACAAATCTGTCAGGCGAGGTAAAGAAAATGGAAAAACTTGTGAATATTGCCAAAGGTTTATTGACCAATCGTTCGGGAATCGTTTTGGCGGCGCTGAATCTTTGTTACTTTTTGTCGAGAGATTCCGTCCGCTATGTTTTCGAGCATCAACACGGCGCGGACTGCGTCTTTTCCAGATATTTTCCGGGAATCTTTTTAAGATACAGTAATTTCGACAGCCTGATGATAGTCAATAACGCGCCGGCAATTCTCGCTTCGCTCTTTTCGGGCAAATTTGCAGGATTTCTTTTTCCGCAATTCTGCTATTTTACGCACCAAAAACTGTGGGTCTTTTTCCTCGTCTTTTTCGTCGCGCTGCAATGGCTTTTCATCGGCTCGACGGCGAAAACGATTGCGCGGAAATTTAGTAGGGGAGTAAGGGAGTGAGGGAGTAGGGGAGAAAGAGAAAGCGTTTTAAATGCTCAACCTTTCTCCCCTACTCCTCTACTCCCCGACTCCCCTACTTCTTGACTAGACTTTTTTCAGTTTCCATTTTCCGCGACTGAAAAGAATCGCGGCAACGACGGCGAGAAGCGAAAAGGCAATCGTAATCGCCCAGAAAACGCCCGCCGCGCCGAAGCCGAAATGATACGCCAGAACGTAGGCGAGCGGAATCTCGAATATCCAGAAGATAAAAAGATTCAGATAAGTCGGCGTCCACGTATCGCCCGCGCCGTTAAACGCGGTTTCCAGAACCATCCCGAAACCATAGAAAACAAAGCCGTAAGCGATAATCCGCAGCGCGTCCGTGCCGTATTCCAGAACCTGCGGGTCGAGCGTGAAAATTCCGATAAGCGTGTGGGCGAATATCAGGAAAATCAAGCCGACCACGCCGAGAAACGCCGCGTTGATGTAAGCCGCTTTCCAGACCGATTTCTCGGCGCGGTCAGGTTTTTCCGCGCCCAGGTTTTGCCCGACCAGCGTCGCCGCCGCATTGCTCAAACCGACCGACGGAAGAAGCGCAAACATCACGATGCGCAGCGCCGTAATGTAACCGGCAATCGCCTGCTCGCCGAATCCGGCGATGATGATAATCAGCGCGCTCCAGCTTGCCGTCGCAATCAGAAACTGCAAAACGGCGGTCGATGAAAGCTTGACGATTTTCCACAAAAGCCCGACGTCGAGCCGCCAGCTTTCGCGATGCACGTGAATGCGCCCGCCCGGACGAAACAGATACCACGCGGCGAATAAAGCCCCGCAGCCGCGACCGATGGTCGTGCCGACCGCCGCGCCCGTGACGCCCAGTTCGGGAAAAAACGCGAAGCCGTAAATAAAGCTCGGCGCGAGAATCATATTCAGAATATTCGCCAGCCACAAAACGCGCATTGCCACCGCCGCGTCGCCCGCGCCGCGAAAAATCGCGTTGAGCAGAAAAAGAAAAACGACCACCGCGTTTCCGCCGAGCATAATTCGGGTAAACGTCGTGCCCTGCTCGACAATCTGCGGCGTTCCGCCCAGAAGCCGGAGAAACGTCGGCGCAAAAATGATGCCGATAGTGCTCATCACCAGCGAGACGATGACGCCGAGATAAATCACGTGCGCCGCCGATTTTGCCGCGCCTTCCGTATCTTTTTCGCCGATGCGCCGCGCGACGGTCGCGGTCGCGCCGATGCTCAGACCGATGGCGACCGCGTAAATCAGAGCCATCATCGATTCGGTCAGCCCGACGACCGCCACCGCCGACGCGCCGAGCCTGCCGACAAAGAAAATATCGACCAGCGCAAACAGGCTTTCGCCCATCATTTCAATAATCATCGGCACCGCCAGAATAAAAATCGCCAGCCAGATTGAGCCTGTCGTAAAATCACGCCGCGAGCCGAAGACGGCTTCGTGCATAATTGACCAGAAAGAGTTGTTCTCCGTCGTCACAACGACAGAGTTTTCCGAACTTTGCAGCATATAAAAAACCTTTATTGTATTTATGAAACGAAACTAAAGCGAGATTTGTTCGTCGCGCGTTTAACGAGACGAAACAAACAGGAAATTTGCGGAATATTTAGCGGATGCGGACAATTATTTTCATAGTTTTGAGAAGATAACACAGCCCGATGCAGAATTTCAATCGGCGGAAAGTTGTTTTTTTAATTTAAATTCTCGCGGCTAGAAAAATTTGATTATCTCAAGCAGAAAAATTCCGGCTGCCGTGCCGAGCGCCGCGCCGCCTGAAACCTGTCCTAAACTATGTCTCTCGAGCCTGACGCGCGACCACGCAACGGCAATCGCCAGCAGAATAAAAAATGCGCCCAGACGATAATCCACCGCCGTCAGCGAAACGGCGCAGTAAGCGGCAAAAGTTAAATGCAGCGAAATTTTCGACCACCGATTGATAAACATCGCCGTCAGCAATAAAACCAAACTAATAATTATTCCAATCAGCAAAGGACGCGGAAAATCCAGAAACCAGAAAACCAGACACGACAGCGCCACGACCGCGACGGCAATCGGGTAAAATTTGCCGCGTTCGGAACGTTCGGAAATGTCGTGGTTTCCCCATTTTCCGGTCACGACGCTGCGACGAATGATAAATAAAAGCGGAGCGACCGTCACCGAAATCGTGATAATTCCGATGACAAAAGCGCGCGCCGGCGACGTGTTGCGCAGCGCGACGATAATCACCGTCAGCGTCAGCAAAACAAACGGATGCCCGACGACCGAAATGATTAACGCCGCGCGGTATGAAATTGTTTGACTGCTCGAATTCATTTCGACGTTTTATTTTCCTCAACCGCGTCCGCTTTCCGCGTCACGATTATCTGTTTGCCGAGAAGCGGCTTTCCCTTCAACGCCTGCACAAAAACCGTCGTGAAAGACGCCAGATAAAGCGCCGCGAAAATGATTGTCAAAGCTGTCGGGCGTATCGGCGAAAAACGTTTTTGCAGCAAAACGACCATCAAAGCGAAAAGCGGAATGATTTGCAGCGCGTGCAGCCCGACGAAATGCGCGATGCGCAAATCGCCGCCTTCCGTGCTCCAGTTGACGAGCGGCAGACCGGCGCCGCCGTCCGCCACGCCGACCGCGTGCCCGACCTGCGCCGACATATAACCGCCCTGAATGCTGCCGAGCAGAAACACAATCAAACCGAGCCGCATTCCCCAGACAATCGCTCGCGGCATCTCGAAATCGGCGCGAAAATAAAGAATCGTCAGATAAATAATCAGCAGCGAATTGACGACAATCATCAAGCCCATCACGCTGAAAACCGCGCCGTCCAGCGCGTTTGAATTATTAAAATGCGAAGTCGTGCCGCGCGCCGCCTGCATCGTAATCAAAATAATCTCGCCGACCATCATCGCTATTGCGCCGCGCGAAATCGTCCGCGAAGCTTTCTCGTAACCGCGCAGAAAATACAGATAAACCGCCAGCGTCCACATAAAAGCGGCAATCGAGCCGGCAAATTTCATAGGCTTTATCCAGCGGCTAATGCCCAGAATCTGCTGCGAATCGAAAAGCGAAAGCAACGCCAGAAGCAAAAATAAAACAACGAAGCCCGCGCCCGTCACCATAAGCGCGCGCTGGTCTCGCCATAAATCATTCAAAAATTCCTTTATATTCATTGCGCTTCTCCTTTCGCAATTTTGTCGGAAACAATCAATCGCAAAATGTGATAAAGCAAAAAGCCGATTGGACCGAGCATAAACGTCAGAAACAAACACGGAATGACGAACCAGTGCGAAATGCCGCGCGCCTGCGCGTCTTTCACTTCCCACGCGCCGACGAATAAATCAAAGGCGAGATAATGAATCCAGCCCGCCAGAACGTTCCACTCGTTCGTGAAAAGCTTCATCACGTCCGCGAGCGAGCCGAAGCCGCCTTCGCTTCTGCCGAAAAATAAAATAATCAAAATCAAATAAGCGATTGCCAAGAGAATCGGAATCGCGCCGGAAAGAACAATCTTCCGCGTCCACGCCCAACGCGGCGCAAAAACCAGAAGAAGCCAGCCGCCCATCGCAATAAAATTGGCAATCGAAAAAATCGTTTCCGCGTTCATATCGTTTTCTCCCTGGTCGTCTTAATCAGCCGGAAAATCCAGCCGATTAACACAAATTGCAAAGGCAGCCGGAGCCATTGATAAATCGATTCGCTCATAAAACCGCCGAGCTGCACGTTATTCAGCGCGACATAAATATTCGCCGGAAAAACCGCGATTAGTAAGGCGATAAGCCCGAAACCCGCCAGCCGTTTCGTCAGCGGAACAATCAAACCGAGACCGCCGAGAATCTCAAAAAATCCGCTGACGTAAACCATCAGAAGCGGCGCAGGGATAAACGGCGGCATCATTTCCAGATATTTATCAGTCATCAGAAAATGCGTCGCGCCCGTGAAAATAAAAACCATTCCGGTCGCGACGCGCGCGTTGCTTTCGCCGCTTTTGATTGGGTTCAGTCCGAATTTTGCCGCCGCGAATAATAATAACCAAAATATAAAAATCAGTATAAAGACCGTCATTTTTTTATTTCCTCACTTTCCATATGAAATTTAGTTAACACTGTTAAGCTAAAAGCCAAAAAAATTTACTTCGACTTTTTACCGCTCGACTTTTTCTCGACCGTCAAGCCTTTCAGCATCGTATCAATTACCGAATCGACCAGCTTTTTTTTATTGACGAACGGGAAGCCCTCGTGACCGATGAGCAGCGACGTGACGCCGTGAATGCCAGCCCAGAGCGTCTGGCTGACGAGGTCGACGTCGCCTTTTTCAAAATCGCCGTTCGCCATGCAATCGGCGACGCCGTTGCGCATATAATCAAACGCTTTTTTGCCGAGCGAATCGCCGAAAGTCTTTTCCATCTCGCCCAGATTTTCCGTCAGCGGCAGCATAAAAGTCACTTCGTAATGCTTCGGATGCGCCAGACCGAATTCGACGTAAGCCCGCAAACCGGCGCGAAAGCCCGCCAGAGTTTTGCCGTGTTTTTTGCCGATTGAATAAAGCTTCTGTCCCAATCTGGCAAAAGTCTCGTCGCAAATCTGGCGCAGCAAATCGTTTTTGTCTTTAAAATAAAGATAAATCGTCGTCGGGCTGTATTCGATTTTATCGGCGATTTTCCGCATCGAGACGTTATGATAGCCTTCCTCGGCAAACATCTCGCGCGCCGTATCGAGAATCACCTGCCGCAAATTTTCCTTTTCTCTTTGTCGTCTTTCTTTAACACTCATAATTTACTTAACAGTGTTAAGCTAATTGACAAACGAAACTTTGTCAAGCAAAGTTTCAAAAAAATTCATCAGCCTTGAAAAATTTTAGATAAATAATTTCTAACGGCGCGAGCGGAAACGTCCGAAGTAATCAGACCGATGTAATTATCCGGTCGAAGCAGCACGGAAAAAGACGCGCGCGAGCCGAAGGTGTCGATAATATTCGGATACAAAGGCAGAACGTGAAAATCCATAAACGCGCCGTATTCATTTTTGAAATCGTCGGGCAAAGACGGCGCGTTGCCGCTTCCGTCGAAAAAGCTTAAAAGATGAAATTTAGGCTCGCGTAGTTTGTCATAGATGCTCGCGCCTTCAATCGTAAAATACGGCATTCGCTCGCCCGCTTTGACCGAAAAATTTCCGGCGGTTTCGCTTATCGGGCTGTGCCCATAACCGATTCCGATTTGCGAAATGCGCGGGAAAACGAATTTTTTTACCGCGTCGAGCGTAAAGGCGGCGCCCGCGATATACGGAAAAACGTGCATTCGAAAATAAGAGAGAAAAGCGTCGGGGCTGGCGACCAGATTGAAAAAACGGTCGGTCGTTTTCAGCAGATTTTCCGCGTTTTCGAGGCGTTCCTGATTGTAGGTTTCCAGAATTTTTTCGCTCGCCCGCCCGCGCAAAACCGTCGTCAATTTCCAGGCGAGATTGTAGCCGTCCTGAATTCCGGTGTTCATTCCCTGCGCTCCGGCGGGCGTGTGAATATGCGCCGCGTCGCCGGCGAGAAAGCATCTGCCGAGCGAAAAACGACTGACGTGGCGCGAATGGACTTTGTAGGTCGAAAACCAATGAACGGCGGTGATGTCGATTTCAACCTCGGTGTCTTTTTTGATTTGTCCCTCGATTTCTTCATACAAAACATCGCCTTCGTCTCTGGAAAATTCTTCGGGAAAAGTGCCGACGATGCGATAATGCCTGTCGCTGCCGACCATCGGAAAAAACGCGAGCAGATTGTTTTTCATTAAAATCACCTGAAGCGCGTCGTGGCTGAATTTCCAATCAATCTCGACGTCGGCGACATAAAACATACGCTCGAACGTGCTGCCCTCAAACTTTAACCCGAGCGAATGACGCACCGGACTTTTCGCGCCGTCGCAGCCGACCAAAAATTTTGCTTCGATTGTTTCAATTTCGCCGTTTGCGTTTTTGAGGTTTGCTTTGACGCTCGCTTCATCCTGCGAAAAACTTTCGAGCTCGGTTTGCCAGCGAACGTCTCTGCCGTGCGATTTGATAAAGTCGTAAAGAAGCGTTTCGTGTTTGCCCTGCTCGACAATCAAAACGAACGGATACGGACTCATTCCCGCGCCGATTTCGCCAAACTCGATTTCGCCGCGTATCTCTCCGCCGACCACCAAACGCGCCTTTTCGGCAATCGCGCCTTTACTAATTAAATCCTGCGCCAGGTTGATTTGCTCGTAAATTTCCAGCGTTCGCGCCTGCACGCCGATGGCTTTTGAATGCGGCGTAGTCGTTTCTTTTTTATCAAAAATCACGAAATCGACGCCGTATCTGATAAGCTGTCCGGCAAGCGCCAGCCCCGTCGGTCCGGCACCGACGATAATCACTTCTGTTTTCATATATTTTCCCTCAAAACGATAAGTATAACGCGACTTAAAAAAATTGTTTATTTTTCTGCGACTGAGTGCTAAAGTTATAGCTGAAACATAAGTTTTTTCAATCATTTAAGGGAGGAAAAAAATTTTATGCCAGCCAAAAAAGGCAGTCAAAAATCGACTGGCTCAAAATCGACTTCGGGAAAATCAAAAACGAGCGGAAAAAAATCCGGTCAAAAAGGTGTTGGAGCAGAGCTTCTGGAGCAAGCCAAAGACGCTGCCGGTGAGCTTCTGTCCGGCGCGGCGAAGGGCGCGGCAGTCGGCGTTTTAGGCGTTGTCGCCGAAGCCGTCAGCGATATGATGGAAGGCGACGCCGGAACGAAAGGCACGGGCAGCGCCGGCAAATCGTCGAAAGGCGGCGGCGGCGGGGCTTCGAAATCCAAAGGCGCGGGCTCAAGCGGCGGCAAAGGCTCCGCTTCGAAAGCCAGCGGCGGCTCGTCAACCAAAGGCGGCGGAAGCGCGGGTAAAGCTTCAAAAACCAGCGGCGGCTCGTCGGGCGGCAAAGGCGGC
>DASVWG010000373.1:0-6002 GCA_036389695.1 Pyrinomonadaceae bacterium | reverse complement strand
TTCCACTTTCAAACGATGATGAATGTTTCCCTGCCCGTCGACCGCCGCCATTCGCAGGTTGGTTCCCCCCAAATCACATGCTAAGACAATTTCCATAGTTTCTTGCTAAATAAACAGATTAACCCATCCGTCATATTTGCGACAAAGGCAGGCGAATCTTTGCCGTGACGCCAGGCTGCCGGTTATTTTCGATTGTCAGAATCCCCGAATGTTTCTGCACGATGCGCGAGCTTATCGCCAGACCCAAGCCGGTTCCGCCTTCCTTATTGGCGGTAAAAAACGGGTTGAAAACATTCGGCAGCGCCGCCGTCGGAATCCCGTTGCCGTTGTCTTCGATTTTAATTACGATGTGCGGGTAATTAAACGTCTCGGTCGGCGCAAACGCGGTGTCGGTCGAAATCCGCAGAATTCTTTCCCTTTGCGTCGCCGCGACGACTTCCAGAGCCTGCCGCGCATTCGTCACGAGGTTAAACAAAACCTGTTGAATCTGCGAAGCGTCGCCGTCCACCGACGGCAGATAATTTGCCAGGCTCAATTCCGTTTTGATTTTGGATTTCTGCAGTTGATGATGCAGCAAACCGACGGTTTTTTCGATTAAATTATTGATGTTGACCGGCGCGAATTCCGGCGAATAATCGTGCGAAAAATCGAGCAGCTGGCGCACCAGATTCGTGATGCTGGACGTTTGCTCTTTGATTGCTTCGAGTTCTTCCGCCGGGTTTTTCGACTTTCCGCGCAAAAGGAATTCCACGTTTGCCGAAATGATATTCAGCGGCGTGCCGACTTCGTGCGCGATTCCGGCGGCGATTTCTCCGACGGCGGAAATTCTTTCCTGTTGAATCAGGCGGCGCTCGATTAATTTTTCGTCCGTCACGTCGCGCGTCGTGCAGACGACGCCGACGATGCGTCCCGTCTCCGAGATAATCGGGTCGGTAATCACGCGCAGAACTCTGCCGAAAAGCCGGTCGTGCAGCTCGACGCGCTGCGGCATCCGTTCGGTCACGGTCTTCATAATCGTGCAGTCGGCGCGCGGTTTTTTCACGCCGTGATAAAGCTCGCAGCAGCGCATTCCGACCAGATTTTCTTCGCTCGCGCCGAACATTCGCGCTAAGGAACTGTTCGCCCGCCGGATTTTGCCCGAAGGCGCGTGTATCGAAACGCCGTCGGTCATCGAATCGAAAGTTTCTTCCCATTCTTTTCTGGAATTCGTCACTTCTTCAAGCAGTCCGGCGCGTTCCAGCGCGACGCCGACCTGTTTCCCGATTGCCGTCAGCATACTCGATTCGTGCGCCGTAAAGCTGCGCGGCTCGGCATTGAAAAGCGACAAAATTCCGCGCACGACGCCTTCGCGCCCGATGAGCGGAACCGCCACGACCGAGCCGATTTTTTCTTCCGCCACGGGACGCGCCAGACGGCGGTCTTTGGTCGTATCGGTAACTATTAAAGTCTCGCTCAAAACCGCCGCTTTCCCGACTACGCCTTCGCCGAGCTCGTATTTTTTCATCATCTCGACGGCGCTTTCGCGAAGATTCTGCTGAACCGTCAGAACCAGCGATTCGTCTTCCTCGTCGAATAAATGAACGCAGCCGAAAGAAAGCGAAGTCACGCGCAGAACGGCGTCCAGAACGTTTTCCAGCAGCGATTCGACGTCCGTCAAATGCGTAATCGCTTCCGCCACGTCAATCAGCGCGAAAAGCTGCCGGTTGCGGCGCGAGATGCGCATTTCGCTTTCTCTGGTTTTGGTAATGTCCCGGATAACGGCGGAAAAACCGACCATTTCGCCTTGCGGGGCGAAAATCGCGGTTTTGGTCACGCGCGCTTCGATAAGCCGTTTGTCTTTATCAAGAAGCTGCGTCTCGAAATTTTCGACGGTTTTGTTTTTTCCGACGCTGCGCCAGTGCGCGAGCCTCTGCGATTTTCTTTGCAGCGCGGAACTTTTCGGCAGAATTTCCACGACTTTCGGGCGTCGCGCCGCGTCGAAACCGAAAAGATTTTCCGCCTGACGATTGGCGTAATAAATATTTCCGTCGAAATCGACGAGCAGAACGGCGTCGGGCAAATCTTTCAGAATGCCGATAAAAGGATTATTGCCGTCAGACAGGCTCCGGCGGTCGATAATTTTTTCCAGCGTCGAAGATTTGGCGTCGGTCGCTTTCATCCGTTTTTGACAAGTTTGGAGTCGGGACTTTAGACTTTGGGCTGACACAAGTTTAACCATGTCACGCGAATCTTCCAAACAGAATCTTTCCCCGCGGCTTTTGATTGTTGACGATAAAGAGCAAATGCGCGACGTTTTGCAGAAATTTCTCGCTGCCGAAGGCTACCGCATCGAAACCGCCGCGAGCGGCAAAGAAGCGCTCGAAAAAATTTCCGGAGAAAATTACAACCTGATTCTGACCGACATCAAAATGCCCGGTATGGACGGCAACGAGCTTTTGGCGGAGATTTTAAAACGAGACAGCGATGCGGTCGTGATTTTAATGACCGCTTTCGGCTCGATTGAAGCCGCCGTTTCGGCAATCAAGCGCGGCGCGGCGGATTATATCTCGAAGCCTTTTCAGATGGACGAAGTTTTGCTTCGCATCAGCCGCGCCTTAAAAGAGCGAAATCTCCAAAAACGCGTCGCCGACCTCGAAGAAAAAATCGCGCTGCACGACGCGACGCGAAAAATTATCGGCAACAGCGCGGCAATCAAGCGCCTGCGGCAGATTATCGAGCGTTTTGCGCCGCTCGAAGACACGGTTTTGATTACGGGCGAAACCGGCACGGGAAAAGAATTAGTCGCGCGAGCCTTGCACGAAGCGGGCGCGCGAAAAAATAAGCCTTTCGTCGCGCTGGATTGTTCTTCGATTCCCGAAACGTTAATCGAATCCGAGTTTTTCGGACACGAAAAAGGCGCGTTCACGGGCGCTGACCGCTTGCGGCAAGGGCTTTTTGAAATTGCCGCCGACGGCACGCTTTTTCTCGACGAAGTCGAATCTTTAAGCCCGGCGGTGCAGTCAAAGCTCCTCAGAGTTTTGCAGGAAAAAACTTTCCGGCGCGTCGGCGGTCGGCACGATTTGAGTTTTAAGGCGCGAATCATCTCGGCGAGCAATCAAAATCTGCTGCAGCTAATCGAAGAAAACCATTTTCGGCGCGATTTGTATTATCGTTTCGCCGTTTTGCCGATTGAAATTCCGCCGCTGCGCGAGCGGCGCGAAGACGTCTCCGACCTCATCAATTATTTCTTACGGCAGCGCGGCGCGAATCTGAAATTTTCGCCTGAAGCGATGCGGATTTTGATTAATCACGAATGGCGCGGCAACGTGCGCGAACTGGAAAACGTCATTTCCTACCTGACTGCTCTTGGCGGCGAAACGGTTAAAGAAAGCGATTTGCCGATGCAAACCGCGAACGTGAAATCGCAAAAAACGGGCGAGCCGCTTTTGCCTTTAGCCGAGCTCGAAAAACATCACATTTGCCGGGTTTTCGAGTCGACAAATCGCAACCGGCTGCAAACCGCGAAACTTCTCGGCATCGACCGCCGCACGCTTTTTAACAAGCTTCGCCAATACGGTTTCGGCGACAAATAGCCAAACACAAAAATAAAAGTGTCAGTAGCCCGACCGTCAGGGAGGGCTTGCCGGATGATGGAAAATCACCTCGAATCTTTCAACGAAAAGCCCGCGCTCACGCTTGGGCTACTGACACTTTTGAGAAAATGAGAAAATTTTTCCCACCACGCGCAAGCAAAAACTTCCCAATCCCGCACAATTTTAATAAATAATTTCCTTTTAAAACCTTTCGCCGAGTTCATTTAACTTATTGATTCTTTTATCTGAATCGTCTTGAGAAAAAATTCACTTTTCTCGCGGCACAGGTTTTTCATAAGCATCAAGCGCACTTCGACAAAATCCGTTTAATTTTAGGCAATTTGGGTTCTACTAATTTTTTTCTGGGAAAGGAAATAAAAATGAGACTATGCTTACGTTTGTTTTCGGCATTTTTTCTCTTTAGTCTGGCGATGCTGTCGCCTGCGGCGGCGCAGACTATCGAGAAAGTCAATTCCGGCAATGTCGCTCAAATAAATACGAGCGGCAACACCGGCGACGATAAAAACAAAGATGAAAAAACAACTCCTTCGCCCGAGGTCAGCGACCCTTTAATCAAGCTTCTGATGAGCAAAGGTCTCATCAGTCAGAGCGAAGGCAAAATGATTTCGACGGGAACGCCCGCCGAACAGCGCGATAAATTGGCGAATTTATTGCTCGGCAAAGGCTTGATTACGGCGGCTGAACTGGAAACGATTCGCGGCACGACGCCGCCGACGTCGAGCGTAGCAGTTAATAACAATTCGCAAAACGTTTCGAACTATCCGGTTTCAAATACGCCGGTCAATTCGACGAAAACCAGCTCGAATACCGTTGCGGTGCAGGCTCCGACAGTGATTCCGGCAATCGCGCCGCTGCGCGTTTTGCAGCTCGAAGGAGCAAAGCGCGAAGGCTTGATTCCGGACATCAAGCTCGGTTCGGGCGCGAGGCTGAAGCTTTACGGCTTCTTTAAAACGAGCGTCATTTACGACACTTCCAGCCCGGGCGGAAACGATTTTCCTTTGCCCGGATTTCTCGGCGATACGGGTCCGAGCGGCTCTCCGGAGTTTCATATCAAGGCGCGCGCTTTTCGCCTCGGCGCAAATTTTGAATGGCTCGACATCGCGCCGACCCTGACGCTGACCGGACGACTCGAATTCGATTTCGAGGGCGATTTTACGCGCGCGGTCAATCGCAATATTTCCTCGATTCGTTCGAGCCAGCCGTCGATTCGTCTGGCGTGGGCGCGCATCGACAAAACGTTTAACGATAAGCTGAGCGCGCATTTTCTGTTCGGTCAGGACTGGACGCCGTTTGGCTCTTCGACCGTGCCGAATACGATTGAGACGACCGGATTTCATCTCGGCTTCGGCAATATCTACGAGCGCGCGCCGCAGGTTAGAACGGGCATCAATTTCCTTCTGTCAAAAAATCGAAACGTGCGGCTTCAGCCTGAAATCGCGTTCGTGCTTCCGTTTTTCGGCAACACGCCGACCGATGTGGGCAATCAGCTAGGCTTCGGCGAGCGTCAGGGACCGGACGCGGCGCGACCGGAAATACAGGGACGAGTCGTTTTGCAGTTCCAGCTCGACAAAGCTCCGGGCGTCGTTCCGGCGCAGCTTATCACCAGCTTTACGCGCGGCGAGCGGCGCGCCTCGTTTACGCGCGCCAATATCGGCTCCGGCAGTATTCCCGGAATCCCGCCGTTTATTCAGGCTTTCCCGAACGGCTTTGAAATCGATTCCAGCCGCTACGGCTACACCGCCGAATTTCAACTGCCGACGCGGTGGTTTACGCTCATCGGCAAATACTATGCGGGCGCCGATTTGCGTTCGTATTTCGGCGGGCAGCTGTTCTCGACTTACAACGACACGGGCGGCTTTACCAATGTTGTCACGGTTACTTCCATCGACGGCTCGTCGACGGCGGCTATCGGGCTTCTGAACGGCGTCCTGACGGTCGCGCCGCAGCGCGGCGTGCGCGGGCAGGGCGGTTTTATCAATCTCGGTCTGCCGCTCTCGCGCCTGTTTAACGCCGACCCGAAAGGACGCAACGCGGGCTGGACGGCTTACCTGCATTACGGCTACGACGAAGCCAACCCGCGCGACGTGCGCCGTCTGCTCGGCTCGACTCTGAATCCGCAAGGTCAGATTGTCAATCAAAACGGCGCGAACCGCGCGAAAAGCGACGTGATTTTCGGAAGCCTGCATTACCGGCTGAATTCCTTTGTCACCTTCGCCTACGAGCAATCGTATTTCCGCACGCGGGCGGCGAATCAAGCCGGTGCGCTGCCTTTGTTCCGCGGCATCCCGTCGCGCGAAACGCATAATCTGCGCTCGGAGTTTGCCACTATCTTTACTTTTTAGGCAGGCTTCCGGCGTTTTAAACGGGCTGTTTTTGTGAAAGAAGACAGCCCGCGTTCTTAGAAACTGT
>DASVWG010000372.1:0-10432 GCA_036389695.1 Pyrinomonadaceae bacterium | reverse complement strand
GGTCTGGTCTTTGTCGTCTCAAGCGATAATGTTCAAACCGTGCAGGCGGCTCCATGCTGCTCGGAATGTCCGGGCGGCGGCGACCCGATGGCGGCTGACGAAGAATGTTTCGCTAACTGCGGCGGCTTTAACAGTTGTTATTACAATTGTCGCAACCAGGCGTATAACTGTTATTCCCATTGTATACAATGCGGCGGAAGCGGCAACTGCGGCGTGTGTTATTCCAGCTACGACTGCTTTACATTAAACTGCGCCGGTCTCGGCAGCGGACCTAACGGCTCAGGATATTGCACCTGTCCGTAAAGGAAGTGATAAATGTTGAGTGTTGAATTTTGAGTTTGTTATTCAACAATTCATTCAAAATTCAACGCTCAACATTCAAAATTATTTCATCCCTCATCCTTTATTCTTTAACCGCAACGCCGATTTTCGGGCAAATATCATTCAAAACGCATTCCGAACATTTCGGTTTGCGCGCCTGGCAGATTTTTCTGCCGTGCGAGATGAGCCAGTGCGGGAACATTATCCAGTCTTTTTGCGCGACTAATTCCTGTAAATCCTTTTCTATTTTTTCCGGCGCTTCGTGTTCGGTTAAGCCTAATCTTTGCGAGAGGCGCGCGACGTGCGTATCGACGACGACGCCCGATGCGATGCCGAAGGCGTTTCCCAAAACGACGTTAGCGGTTTTGCGGGCGACGCCGTTTAAGATTAAAAGCTCGCCCATTGTTTGCGGGATTTCGCCGTTGTAAAGCTCGATGATTTGGCGGCAGGAGCTTTGGATGTTTTTGGCTTTGTTGCGGAAAAATCCGGTCGAGTGGATGTCGCGTTCGAGTTCTTCCTGCACGACGTCCAGATAATCCTGCGGGGCGCGGTATTTGCGGAATAAATCCGCCGTGACGAGATTGACGCGCTCGTCGGTGCATTGCGCCGAGAGAATCGTGGCAATCAGCAGCTCGAAGGCGTTTGTGTGATTCAGCGCGCAGTGCGCGTCCGGATATTCTTGTTGCAGCCGTTTGATTATTTCGCCGGTGCGCTCTTTCTGGTCGGAAAACATAAAAAAGATTTTAACGCGAAAAAGCGGAAAAGTGATAAGTGATAGGTGATAAGAAAGAACTGAGAATTGAAAAACTGATAAGTAATAACTGATAAATGTTTTTCTTATCACCTATCACTTATCACTTGCCTTTCGGGTTTGCGTTTCTCCGGCTAAATTGTCAAGATATTGCGAAAAGCGTTTTTCTATTAAGCTTAAAACCGCAAAATTTAACGGATGTCCAAAGAAAAAACCGAGCAGCTTAAATTTGTCGATTCTCGCCGCCTGCCCGTGCGCATCGCTTTGATTTTCGCTATTTTTTTCGCGCTCGCTTTCGCTTATCTGGCGGTGCGCTGGCAAATCGGCAATATGCTCGCCGAATATACCTCTTCGACCGAGCCGAACGTGCAGGCGATTGCCGAAATTTCCGCCTCTTTAGCGCCCGGCGACCCGATGGCGAACTGGTTTCTGGCAAGCTCGGAAAAAGATGTTTTCACGCCGGAAAAGCTGGCGGCGTCGCTCGAAAAATACGAAAAGGTCGTCCGGCTCGCGCCTTATGATTATCGCTGGTGGATTGAGCTCGCGCGCGCGCGCGAGCAGTCGGAAAATGCCGCGGGCGCGGAAGCGGCTTTTCTGCGCGCCGTCTCGCTCGCTCCGAATTATACTTACCCGCACTGGCAGGCGGGAAATTTTTATCTGCGGCAGGGCGCGACGGACAAGGCTTTTGCCGAGCTGAAAAAAGCCGCCGAAAATAATCCGGTTTATCGCCAGCAGGTTTTTTCGACCATCTGGGATTATTTCGATAAAGACACGGCGCGGCTTGAGCAACTTGCGGGCGACGCGCCGAATGTTCGCTCGGATTTAGCCTTTTTTTACGCTTCCAAAGAACGCGCCGACGACAGCCTGCGCGTCTGGAACACGCTCACGCCGGAGCAGAAAAAGGAAAACGAATCGGACGCGAAGATAATCGCGCAGGCGCTTTTCGAGAAAAAATATTTTCGCGCGGCGGTCGGTTTTACGCGCGCGCTCGGCGTCGAGACGGAAGCCGAAGCCGGGAAATTTCAAAATGCCGGTTTTGAGACGGAAACCGGCAGGGAAAACGATTCTTATTTTAGCTGGAAAGTGATTACGGCGGAAAAAGTCGACGTCAGGTTCGACCGCACGCAAAAGCACGGCGGAAATCGCAGTTTGCGCATTGCTTTCAACGGTTTCAGCGCGGCGCAGTATTACCAGGTTTATCAAATCGTGGCGGTCGAGCCGAACGCCAAATATCGCTTGAGCTTCTGGGTGCGCGGCGAAAATCTAAAAAGCGCGGGCAATCCTTTGATTGAAATCGTCAACGCCAACGACGACAAGCTTATCAAAGCGAGCGACGCTTTTCCCGCCGGTTCGAGCGACTGGCAGGAAGTGAAAATCGAATTCGTCGCGCCGCCGAATGCCGAAGGCGTCATCGTGCGCGCGGCGCGCGCCTTCTGCGGCGCTCAATGCCCGCTTTTCGGCACGATTTGGCTGGATGATTTTTCGATAAGTAAGCAGTGAGCAGTGAGCGGTGAGCAGTTTAAGATTTAAAATTCAACGTTGAATATGGAAAACTAACTGCTCAGTGCTCACTGCTTACTGCTTACTGCTCACTAATTTTTTATGGCGAACAGGCTTATTTTTTTAATCATCTGCGCGGCGATTATTTTGACGACGCTGCTTTACGGCGCGGTTCACCAGCCGATTCTCGTGATTTTTTACGCGGGCGCGGCTTCCGTGCTGCTGCTCTGGGTTTTTGATTCTTTCCGCAGCGGCGAGCTTCGTTTCAGCACAAGCCCGCTGCAAATTCCGCTTGCCGCCCTGATTATTTTCGGTTTGATTCAGATAATTCCGTTCGGCAGCCTGGCGGAAACTTCCGGCGTCGGGAATATCCCGCGCACGATTTCCTATGAGCCTTTTGCCACCCAATCGACCGTTCTGCATTTAATCGCGCTTTTAATCTTTTTCGCCGCGATGCTCAGCTTTATCGACAACGCCAAACGGCTGCGAAAAATCGTTCTGGTGATTACGATTTTCGGATTCTTGTATGCTTTTTATTCGATTCTGCAAGCGGTTTTAAGCCCGACGCGCATTTACGGAATTTACGAGCCGCGTTTCGCGACGCCGTTCGGCTCGTTTGTCAACCGGCATAATTTCGCGGCGTTTATGGAAATGTCGATTGCCGTGCCGCTCGGTTTGATTTTTGTCGGCGCGGTTCCGCGCGATAAACGCCTGCTTTACGTGACGGCAATCGGCTTGATGGGCATCGCGCTGCTGCTGAGCGGCTCGCGCGGCGGACTGGTCGCGCTTTTAGCGGAAATATTTTTTCTCATAATTTTGACGACGAAAACGAAAAGTTCGGGGCAGATTGCTTTGAAAATCGGTTTGGCAATCGCTTTGTTTGCGACCATCATCGTCGGCTCGGTGCTTATCGGCGGCGAATCATCGCTGACGCGCTTTGCCGAAACCGCGACTTCCGCCGACATCACGACCAACCGCACGCACATCTGGAACGTGACCTTGAGCGTGATTAAAAACAACGCGCTTTTCGGCGCGGGACTCGGCGCGTTTCCGCAGGTTTACACGGCGTTCGACACGCTCAACGGCATGGAGCGCGTCGAGCAGGCGCATAATGATTACCTGCAAATTTTATCCGATGCCGGCGTCGTCGGCTTGATAATCGGCGGGTTTTTCGTTTTCTTTCTGTTCCGCGACGGCTGGCGAAATACCAAAACTAAAAACACCTTCCGGCGCGGCGTCGCGGTCGGCGCTTTAGCGGGCTGTTTCGCCGTTTTCATCCACAGCATTTTCGATTTCGTCCTGCACACGACGGCGATTTCGATGATGTTTCTGACGCTCTGCGCGCTGGTCTCCATCAGCGGTCAAAAAAGCGAGGACGATGCGGAAGCTTCGCCGCGCGAGCGTCGTAAAAAAAGCAGCTCGGCGAGCGTGACTTCGATTGAAAAGAAAAGGAAAAAAGAGGATTTATAAGGCAGAAACGCGACAGTGATGGAGCGTGTTTGAAACGATGAACGATGAACGCGGAACGATGAATTTCAATTTATGCATCCCGAATTCATCGCTGCGGCGTTCCGCATTCCGCGTTTAAAAGACACGCTCCATCACTGTCGCGTTTCTGCCTCTATTTCAGGCTGCATTTCTTCGACGTGTTTCGGACGGCGAAAGATGTTTAGCACATACCAGATAATTCCGTGCGAAACGTAGGCGAGCGCGAGCGCCAGCAGAACATAGCGCGAATAGAGCCAGACGAGCATTCCGGTCGCGGCAATCAGCAAAATCAGGTAAAGACTGCGGCGTCCGGTTCCGGCGCTTTTGAAGCTCGAATAGCGAATCGTGCTGACCATCAAAAGTCCGAGACAGGCAATCAGAATCATTATCAAAGCGCCGTAAAGCTCGCTCAGATTCGCGCCGTAAGCGTTTAGCGGAAGCGGCGCGAAATGGACAAGCGCAGCCAGCAGACCGGCGGCGGGCGGAATCGGCAAGCCGACAAAATGCTTTTTATCAATCTTGGTCGAGCCTTCAATCAAAACGCGCGGTCTGGTCGCCTGCAAATTAAATCTTGCGAGCCGGAACGTGCCGCACATCAGATACATAAACAGGACGAACATTCCCAGCCCGTGAACGCCGCTTTCTTCGTGAAACGTCGCGCCGATTGCCCAACCGTAAGCCAGAACTATCGGCGCGATGCCGAAAGTCAAAACGTCAGCCAAGGAATCGAGCTGCACGCCGATTTCCGTCGTCGTTTTCGTCATCCGCGCGACGCGCCCGTCCAGCGTGTCAAACAAAATAGCGAAACCGATGGCGCGCGCCGCGTAATCAAAATAAACGGCGGCTTGCTCGGGACTTTGCGCGACCAGTTGAAAACCGCGCAGCGAAGACAAAACCGCCAGAAAACCCATCCCGATATTCGCCGCCGTAAACGCCGACGGAATCAGGTAAAGCCCTTTTTTCAAGCCTTTGTGAACGGGTTTGTTTTCTTCGCCGGTTTCCATATCTAGAAGTAGTTTACACCAGAAGGAAGAAGGAAATTAAGGAAAAGAAGGAAATTAGGGAAATTAAGGGATAGAAGATTTCGGTTTCCCCTTAATTTCCTTCTTTCCATAATTTCCCTAATTTCCTTTTTCTTCCGCAATTCTCGCAATAATCGTTTCGCCGCCCGTGACCTTGTCGCCGATTTTGACCAGAATCTCGACGTTTTTCGGCATCAGCAAATCGGTGCGCGAGCTGAACTTGATTAAGCCGAATTTTTCGCCGATTTCCAGGCTGTCGCCCGCCTGTTTCCAGCAGACGATGCGCCGCGCCATAATGCCCGCAATCTGCGTGCAGGTGACGGTCATCTTTTCGCCTTCGATGGTGAGCGAGTTTCTTTCGTTGACGAAGCTGGCGTTGTTGCGCGTCGCCGGAATTTTTTTGCCCTGCGTGTAAAGCGCGCGAGTGATTTTTCCCGTAATCGGCGAGCGATTGATGTGAACGTTCAGAGGCGACAGAAAGACGCTGACCAGTTTTCCCTCGTCCGTTTCCTCGACGCGCGTGACGCGCCCGTCGGCGGCGGAAACGATTATGTTTTCATCGTCGGGAATCGCGCGGCGCGGGTCGCGAAAAAAGAAAGCCATAAAAGCCGCCAGCAAAACAAACAACACGACGCCGACCCACAAATAAAAAAAGGCGAAAACCAGCGCGATGACGAGCGGAACGATGACAAATGGAAGTCCTTCTTTAACCATTGGAAAAGTCGAGCGTCCGAAGTCGGGAGTCGAGAGTCAAATTGAAGAAACAAAGACCAAAGACCGAAGACCGAAGACCGTTCGAATTAATTTTACGTTATTTCGGAAACATAAAAAAGCCCGATGCGGCAACACCGGGCATACAAGGAGGATTATGATAAAGAAAAAGTTCGTTTCCCGTCAGCAATCTTTTTAGCGCACCGGATTATCTTTCGCGTAACTATAGGCGCACCAGGCAGAGATAATATGAACCACCCAGCCGAGCGTTCCGGCTGAGCCGATCCACGAAAAACCCGTCAAAATCAGCCAGAGAATTCCGGCGACGACTCGCCCGTTATAAATCTGTCCCAAGCCCGGCAGTAAAAAACTTAAAAGTCCTGCAATAAAAGGTTCGCGCATCAAAAAATCACCTCCGATTTTCAATACGACGCTCGATTGGGATTAGTTCCGAATTATTTTGAGAACTGATAACTGATAGTGAAGAGAAAAATAAACTATCAGTTATCAGTTATCAGTTATCACTTAATTTGATTATCAATCAGCGAAACGTTCACGATGTCGGCTTTCAGATGCCAGCGGACTTTTTTCACCAGCGGATGATTTTTGGCGTATTCCATCAGCTGTTCTTCGGTCGGATTTTCGGGCAGGACGGGCATTTCGTCGCCGTCTTTCGTCGTATCAAAAGTCGGCGGCACGAAAATCGGCGCTTTCGCCGCCGCGGCTGCGTTAGCGGCGGAAACGTCGGTTTTTTGCGTCGAGCCGTTTGAATTTCCGTTGGCGCCGATTAAAGATATCGCCAGCTGCGCCGCCGTTTTAATAATATTTAAATCGTCGCCCGCGCGTTTCAGACATTCTTCGTAAGCGTTATCGAGCCAGTTGTCTTCGACGTGTTCGAGCTCTTCGGCGGAAATCGGCGGAAGCTTTATCGGGATATCGTCGGGAATCAAATTTAAAAAATAAGAATTTTTCGGTTTTTCTTCAATCGCCGGCGCGGATTTCGCTTCGATTTCAAACGGCGGCTCGGCGCTTTCGAAAGTTTCGACAAACGGTTCGACGGGTTTTGCTTCGACGACAAACGGTTCGACAGGCTTTGTTTCGACAAACGGAACAGTCGCCGTTGCCGCGCTTTGAACGCGGCTGGCATTAATCGGAAAAGGAATTTCGTCGATTGGAAAATCAACGGTTAAAGTTTTTTTTTCGATGTTCGGCGCGGCAAAATCCGAAAGGTTAATCGGCTCGGACTTTTTTCCGGTTTCAGACGGCGAACTACCGTTTCCGAGCGCGTTTTCCAGTTTCGAAAGCCGCTCGAGAAGTTGTTCGACCGGCGTCACTTTCCGCATTTCCAAAAGCTTTATTAAGCCGATTTCCAGCGTGTAACGCGCGTGCGAAGCGGTTTTGAGCCTGGTTTCCGTCTCGCTCAGGGAATTGAAAAAACGTATCAAATCGCCTTCGGAAAAAGGCTGAGCGTTTTTCTGCAAATCGGCGCGGCTGAAAACGGCGTTGTCGAGCAACTCTTCGGCGTCCGAAACTTTAGCGACGAGCAAATCGCGGAAAAACGAAAGCAAATCGCGGCAGAAATTTCGCAAATCCTGCCCGCGCCGAATCAAATCTTCGACGACGTTTAAAATTTCCGGCGCGTTTTGCCCGGAAATCGCCGCGACGGTGCGCAGAAGCATTTCGGAGCTCGCGATGCCGAGCGCGTTGACCACATCTTCGAGCGCGATTTTTTCGGCGGAAAAGCTTATCACCTGGTCGAAATTGCTCTGCGCGTCGCGCATCGAGCCTTCGCCGGAACGCGCGATTTCCCGCAGAGCCTCGTCGGAAACGTCGATTTTTTCGGCTTCGGCGATGAGCTTTAGTCTCTCAAAAATTTTCGCTGTCGGAATCGTCCGAAACTCGAATTCCTGGCAGCGCGAAAGAATCGTGTCGGGAACTTTGTGCAGCTCGGTCGTCGCCATGATGAAAACGACGCGCGGCGGCGGCTCTTCCAGCGTTTTCAAAAGCGCGTTGAACGACGAAGTCGAAAGCATATGAACTTCGTCGATGATAAAAACTTTATAACGGTCGCGCGCGGGCGAAATGTTGATATTGTTGATGATGACTTCGCGCACGTTGTCGACGCCGGTGTTCGACGCGGCGTCGATTTCCAGAACGTCAATCGAGCGACCTTCGGCGATTTCGCGACACGAATCGCACGCGTCCGCGTCACCCGGCGAGCACGGCTTCGGATTCGGCGTCGCGGTTTTATGACAATTTAAAGCTTTGGCTAAAAGGCGTGCGGTCGTCGTTTTGCCGACGCCGCGCGCGCCCGAAAACAGGTATGCGTGATGAAGCCGCTCGTGCTCGATGGCGTTGCGCAAGGTGCGCGTAATCGATTCCTGTCCGGTAACTTCCTCGAATGTTTGCGGTCGCCACTTGCGGGCGATAACCTGATAAGACATAAACAGCTTATTTTACTTAAGTTTAAGGAGTGTTAAGCAGATAATTTCTCGCTTCTGAAATGCTATTCTATCACTTGTTGCCGCGCGGGTAAAAACTTTTGCTGAAAGAAATGCAAAAAAAGCGTCACGTTAAATTTAACGTGACGCTTTTTTTGCAAACTGGAGGCTTCAGACTTTCCCGCAACACACGCTGAAATTGCTGCCGTTGCTCTGTTCCCAGCCTAGCGGAGTTCACAACTCAAACGTTGTGCGGAGCCTGAAGCCATAAATAAGGGATGAGGGCGGAAGGATGAGGGATGAATTAAATCTATTTCTTATTCATCCCTCATCCTTCATCCTTCTGCCCTAAACTCTGGCGGAAAGGGTGGGATTCGAACCCACGGAACCCTTTTGAGGTTCACAGCATTTCCAATGCTGCCAATTCAACCACTCTTGCACCTTTCCGAAAAACTTTAAATTCAAATATCAAAAACCGTTCTAAATTATCACCGGTCTACGGGCAGCTCATCGCCGACGACGGGCGGCTCGTCCAGCCTATCGCCGACCAGCCAGAAGTAGAAGAATCCGGCGGCAATCGCGCCGATAATCGGAGCGAGCCAAAACAGCCAGAGCTGAATCAGCGGCGTGCCTCCGACAAAGACCGCCACGCCCGTGCTTCGTGCCGGATTCACCGAAGTATTAGTCACCGGAATCGAAATCAAGTGAATCAGGGTCAAACCGAGTCCGATAGAAATCGGGGCAAAACCGACGGGAGCGCGCCGGTGCGTCGAACCCAGAATGATGACCAGAAATCCGAAAGTCAAAACAATTTCAATGACCAATGCGGCGACCATCGAATAACCGCCCGGCGAAAAAGCGTCAAAACCATTGGTGGCAAACGCTCCGGCTTTGGTCGCGTCGATGGCAAAACCGGGTTTGCCGCTGGCAATGACATATAAAATTCCGGCTCCGGCAATCGCGCCGGCAACCTGTGCGACAATGTACGGCAAAATTTCATTGACCGGAAATCTTTTTCCAGCCCATAATCCGACCGTCACGGCTGGATTAAAATGCCCGCCGGAAATGTGTCCGACCGCGTAAGCCATTGTCAAAACCGTCAAGCCGAACGCCAGCGCAACGCCGTGAAAGCCGATTCCGAGCGCCGGAAAGGCGGCGGCTAAAACCGCGCTCCCGCAACCGCCTAAAACCAACCACAATGTTCCGATAAACTCTGCCGCGAGCTTATTAGTTAAAGGCATAATAATTCTCCTTAAGACTTAATTTGAATTCTGCCCGCTTGTTGGTAAAACGTGGAAGATTTTGATTTCAAAGACCGTGTGGATATTTTGTGGCGGAGAGGGTGGGATTCGAACCCACGGTACCCGTTAGGGTACAACAATTTTCGAGACTGTCCAATTCAACCACTCTTGCACCTCTCCGCATATTTTTCGTCAGTCACGGCGGTCAAAAAATATTTTAATCCGCAACCGACTTTTTTTCCAAACGTCTGGCGCGGAAAAAATCCTGCATAAGCGCGCGGCATTCCGCCGCCAGAACGCCTGACGTAATTTCCATCTGATGATTCAAAGAGCTGCTGTCGCAAATTCTGAAATGCGTCTCGACCGCGCCGAAGCGCAAGTCCAAAGCGGCGAAAACCAATCTTTCGACGCGCGCCTGCACAAGCGCGCCCGCGCACATGGCGCAAGGTTCTATCGTCGTATAAAGCGTGGTTTCAGTCAAACGATAGTTGCCGATTTTCCGCGCCGCCTCGCGCAAAACCAAAATCTCGGCGTGCGCCGTCGGGTCGCAAAGCAAACGCGTTTTGTTGCCGTCCGCCGCCAGAAGGTTGCCCGTTTTATCAATCAAACACGCGCCAATCGGAACCTCGCCGCGCTGCCCGGCTTCGACAGCCGCCCGCATCGCCTCGCGCATCCAGAATTCGTCCAGTTCCAAAGACATAAAACGATTGTATCCGACCGCGCGGGCGAATTTGAAATGATAAATTTCTCGAACTGCAAAGTCAAGAAGGCAAAATGAGTGGTAGTGTCCTAATAAAGTGATGCTGATAGCCGCGTCCTTCAGGGCATGGTCAAATGAGGGATAAATATCGAAAGGGCGTTTCAACGTCCTTTTTCTTTGGCTTGAGCCAATTCATTGTCCGGGAAGGACGTTGAAACGCCCTTTTATTGATTCGTTTTTTCCGACCACGTCCTGAA
>DASVWG010000371.1:0-8909 GCA_036389695.1 Pyrinomonadaceae bacterium | reverse complement strand
CTTTACAAATTGCCAAAGTCTGCAAAATATAACCTTGCGCCTCGGCAAATTTCCCCTGCATTTGTTTGAGTAAGCCAAGCTGTGAAAAGGCAAGAGCCTGCGAAAAATGATCGTTGAATTCAATATAAATTTCCAGAGCCATTTGATAATAATTTTCCGCTTTCTGCCAATCACGCTGCCCGGTTGCTACATTACCTAAGCGGATAAACGCCCCAGCCTGCCAGAAACGGTCATTGAATTCAATATAAATTTCCAAAGCCTGTCGATAATAATTCTCCGCCTTCTCCCAATCAAGCTGCCCTAATGCGACGCTGCCCAAATTATGAAAAGAATAAGCCTGTCCGTAGCGATTACCGAATTCAATTTCGATTTCTAAAGATTTTTGGAAATAAACTTCCGCCTTCTCCCAGTCTTTCAGCTCCTTTGCTGTCACTCCCAACTGATGGAGGGTGGAAGCTTGCAGGTAGCGGTCATTGAATTCAATTTCGATTTCCAATGCCTGCTGATAATATTCCTCTGCTTTTTCATACTTGTATTCTTCTTGTGCGACGGTGCCTAACTGGTGATAGATAGTCGCGCTTTTCTGCCTTTTTTGTTTTTCTTCCAAACTTTGATTGGCAAAAAGAAGCTCCAGCGTTTTTTGGTAAGATTCTTCCGCTTCCGCAAATCTTCTCAAACCGAGTTGCCGCTTGGCAATGTTATCTATAACTCCGGCGAATTCAAGCCCAATCATTCCGGCTAAAGCTTCAGCCGGATAATTTTCCATTCTCTTTAGAACCTTTGTCCCCAAATCCAGTCCGGCTTGATGATTTTTGACGGCATCATAATAGCCGGAAAGCACAAAATAAGGATTCACAATCGAGGTTTGTGCCGTCAGTGCATATTCCAGACAAGTATCTATATTTTCAAATTCCATTTGCGCCAGAAATTGTCCGAGCATTTTATCTTGTGCATCTTTTGAGTTTATCAATTGGAGAAATATGAAACTTATAGCATTGTAATATTCACGAAAAGCCGTTTCGACGGTGGTTTTGAATTCGGCTCTTTCCGCCTTTCGCCATTCGGTTTTCAGAAAATACGGTAAAATCGGTTGTAAACCAATAGTCGGCGAATTTTCCTGTTGCGTCATCAAGCCGCGCTGGATTGATTCGACGAAGACTTCGTCCCAAAGTTCGTGTTTTAAATGTGCTAATGCTTTGTGTTTTTTTAATTCTTCGATATAGCGGTCAAAATAAACGCGATTAACAACTGAGGTAAACGGGGCGAGACACAAAAGAAGCTCTTGTTTTTCGGGCGCGATGTTGCTGTGCGAGTATTCGATGCATTTTAGAATGTCTGCCGTTTTGTCTTCGGCAGTTCCGGTGGAGAAATTTACGTCTCCGGCTTGAAGCGCATCGAGAATTTGCGCCGCACTTTGGCGCTTTAGATTCTCGAAGATAACTTTATTCGGCAAAGGAAAGCCCGCCAGTAATTTCAGAAGTTTATTGAAATCTTCGTCCTTTCGAGACTGCGGAATTTCATTCTGGCGCAAAATTTCCTCGACAAACTGCGTGGCTGATTCAACATCAAGTCCGTCCAAATCGTACAGATTTTTACGAAAAGTTTTGTTTGCCAGCCATTCTTCGGAACCGCGCGAGCCGAGCAGAACGATTGTTTCTTCCTGAAACGCATCGTCCGCGCCGCGAAGCTCGGCAAGAAAATCTCTGAGCTTACCTTTTTCTGCGTCGGGAAGCATATTTTTGATGGCGAAATAGCCGCCTTCGATTGATTCCAGATTGTCGAGAATTAAAAGATGCCTTTCGGTGCGCAGCTTGAGCGCGAGTTTTTGCATCTGAGCCGCTTCATTCATCGCCTGAAAATTTGCAAACTCAAATCTGTCGTAAAGCGTTTCGGCAATCTTGAACATTATCTCCTGACGAGTATAAGCTTTCACGTCATAGCCGAAATAGAAAACCCGTTTAACGAAATTTGTGGCGCGCCACCACCAGGCGAGATGACGCAGGAGTGTCGTTTTTCCCGCACCGCCCATTCCGCGAATCAGAAGGATATTGTTTTTCAGCAAAACGCGGCGCTCGATGTTCAGAATGTCGATGTCGCGACCGTGAAAGCCGTATTCGACTTCCGGCATTTTGCTTATCTCCTGTTTGGCGAGAAGCATTTCTTCTTCTTCCTGCGGCGTGGGAGTTTTGGGTTTCAGTTCAATTTTTTGCTTTTGATAAACGACCGGCAACAGCCAGTCTTCGAGCGAGATTTGATAATTAAAAGCGGCGCGGCGATGTTTGCGATTGGCAAGCTGCTGACGCCCGATTTGAATCGCCTGATGCAGAGTGTTGCCGCGAAAGATTTCCTGATAAAGACTTTTCATCAGTATCTCCGCGGCAGTCACCGTCACCGAATAAGACATTGCCAAAACCATCTGTGCCCCGGATTCCATCAGGCGGCTGCCCAAACTTGTCTCTTTTGCAATTGGCAACGCGCTCTTTTGCTCCTGTTCGCCCAATTCCTTCGCCGACTGGCAGGCATTCAGAATAATAAGCGGAACGCTGTGCATCAGAAGCAGATTTGCCAATTCATCTGCCCGCACCGGATCGGCGCGAAAGCCGTCGTCGTCTCTCGATTCGGGTTCACAGTAAAGGTCGAAAAAAAGAAATGCCTCTTTGCCTTCATACGGCTGAATTTGCGGGCGCCCGTACCGCTGCATTTGAAAAGTCAGGTTATTGCCGGTTTTCTCTCTTTCGATTTGCTCAAAATTTTTAAAACTCAGCAATGCGCCGTGAACGTCGAAATGAACGACATGATAAAAACCTTTGCCGACTTCATCGAGATGTTTGTCCAATGATTCGTAGGTCGGCGGGCGCAGAATGTGAACTTTAACGGGCAGACGCGAATTTCGCAAAAGCTCAATCAGCGGGCGCGAAATGGTGCGATAACCGACATCGCGCCTTCCGGCGGGACGCGAGGTAACAATCAGCACATTGATGGTCGTCATTTCACGAACATCGGCAGGATAATTTTGCAGGTTTGAGTTTTTTCGGAGAATTTGTGCATTCAGCGCCAGAGGATTTGGCAAATTGGTGTCTTTTAAGGCTTCCCAGGGCAGACTGTGAAAATCCGGCGAGCCGGAAATTTCAATTATCAAATTATCAAAATCATTCTGAACTATTTGCTGATAGCGACTAAAGACTCGTGGCTGGCTGAAAAGATCCGTAAAAAGCTTTTCGCCCGCCTTTCGGATGATTTCGGAGGCTTCAGCAGTCTCGACAGTTTTCAGATAAGGATAACTGACATAGTGCTCAAAGTGCCATTCGAGCTTGGCTTTATTTTCCGGCGTCAGAGGGTCATGAACAGTTATGCCGTCACAGTCGTCCGAGCCATCAAAAGAAATAATTACGGGAAAGCCATCCGATTGAGAATGATTTTTTTCCTCTTTAATGCTGATTCTCGACATTCAAATAAGACCTCCAATAAAAACAGCAAGCGACTGAAGCTAAGTCATTATTTCAAAACGAGAGGCGGATAATAACAAATATTAAAACGTTAACTAAAAAACAAAAAAAACCGGGACATTTTGAATCCTTATCAGAATTTGTGCCAGCCTTTTTGCCGAAAGCAAAATAACGAGAGCTTTGATGAAAACCAATGTTTTCGCCCTTCTACAAATTCTTAAAAGTCTTTAGTCGCTGCAATGAGCTACAGGGATTTTCACCCTTCCGGATTCTATGTCGTCGGTTTAATTTACAAACTAAAATTTGAACTGAAATTAATCGATTTTTAATGGTTTGTCAAGAAATCTCAGTTTTAGGTAGTGTCCTAATAAAGAGATGCTGATAGCCACGTCCTGCAGGGCGTGGTCAAATGATGGATAAATATCGAAAGGGCGTTTCAACGTCCTTTTTCTTTGGCTTGAGCCAATTCATTGTCTGGGAAGGACGTTGAAACGCCCTTTTATTGATTCGTTTTTTCCGACCACGTCCTGCAGGACGTGGCTGTTTTTTCCGGCAACACTCTATTAGGACACTACCCAGTTTTATTGTTTTTCCGCACAAGTAAATTTTCTCCTGCCCGAATTTACTCAACCGTCACCGATTTCGCCAGATTTCGCGGCTGGTCGACGTCGCAGCCGCGGCGGACGGCGATGTGATATGCCAGAAGCTGCAAAGGGACGATGGAGAGAATCGGCGCGAGCAAATCGGACGTTTCGGGGATTTCGATGACGTGGTCGGAGACGTGCGAGCTCATTTCGTCGCCCTCGCTTAAGACCGAAATGACGATGCCGTCGCGCGCTTTGACTTCGACGATGTTCGAATGCGTTTTTTCGTAGCGAAGCTCCGAGGCGGCGTTTCCCTTTTCGCGCGTGTTGATGACGACGACGGGCAGTTTTTCGTCAATCAGCGCGTTCGGTCCGTGTTTCATCTCGCCCGCCGGATAGCCTTCGGCGTGAATGTAGGAAATTTCCTTTAATTTTAAAGCGCCTTCGAGCGAAACCGGAAAATTGATGCCGCGCCCCAAGTAAAGAAAATCCTGCGAGCGGAAGAATTCTCTGGAAAGCTCTTCGATTGAATCGGCGTCGTTTAAAAGATGCTCGATTTTCAAGGGCAGCTCCGCCAGTTGCTGCGCGTGATATTTGGATTGCGTTTCGTCCAGTTTCCCGCGCAGCTGTCCGAGATACAGCGCGAAAAGATACAGCGCAATCATCTGCGACGTAAAGGCTTTGGTCGAAGCGACGCCGATTTCCGGTCCGGCGTGCGTTAAGATAGTTCCGTCGGCTTCGCGGTGAATCATCGAGCCCTGCACGTTGCAGATTGCCAGAACTTTACAGCCGGCTTGCCTGGCTTCGCGCATCGCGGCAATTGTGTCGGCTGTCTCGCCCGATTGCGAGATGACGATTAACAGTGTGTTTTCGTCCAGAACCGGGTCGCGATAGCGAAATTCCGAAGCGTAATCGACTTCGACAGACAGGCGCGCGAGATGTTCAATCATATATTTTCCGGCGATTCCGGCGTGCCACGAAGTTCCGCAGGCGGCGATTTTGATGTTCGTCATGGCGCGGAATTCTTCTTCGGCAATATTCATCGTGTCGAGATAAATATTGCCGGTGTCGAGCGAGATTCGCCCGCGCACGGTATCGCGGACGGCGCGCGGCTGCTCGTAAATTTCCTTCAGCATAAAATGCTTGAAGCCGCCTTTTTCCGCCATAATCGGGTCCCACGTGATGCGCTGCTGTTTCGGCTCGACGATGTTGCCGTCAAAATCCGTGACGCGCACCGAGTCTTTCGTCAAAACCGCGATTTCCTTTTCGCCGAGATAAAAAACGTCGCGCGTGTGCTGCAAAATCGCGGGAATGTCGCTGGCGACAAAAAATTCGCCGTCGCCCAAGCCGATGACGACCGGCGGACCTTCGCGGACGGCGATAATCATATCCGGCTCGTCCGCCGAGATAATCGAAAGCGCGAAGATTCCGCGCAGGTGACGGACGGTTTTCTGCACGGCTTGCTCGAAACCCAGCCCCTCGGCTTTCATAAATTCTTCGATTAAATGCGCGACGATTTCCGTATCGGTTTCGGTTTTGAAAACGTGTCCCTGCTCTTTCAGGCGTTCCTTCAATGGCAGATAATTTTCGATAATGCCGTTATGCACGACCACGATTCTGCCCGTGCAGTCGCGGTGCGGGTGCGCGTTTTCCTCGGTCGGACGCCCGTGCGTCGCCCAGCGCGTATGCCCGATGCCGTAATTTCCGTCGAGCGGGCTGAGGCGTATACATTCTTCGAGATTCCGCAACTTCCCTTCGGCGCGGCGAATCTCGAGGTCGTTGTTTCCGTCAACGACGGCGATGCCAGCCGAATCGTAACCGCGATATTCCAGCTTCCGCAAACCGTCAATGATTAACGGCACAACTTGTTTATTTCCGACGTATCCAACAATTCCACACATAATTTTTAATTTAAGTTTCTTAAAAGTTAAAAACTTTCTTTATCTTCTTCTATCTTATTGTAAAAATCCTCGGTATTAAGCAGCGCCACGAGATGTTTAAGGAATTCCAGGTTTTCGCGCACATCGGTTATGATAAGCGTTTGCGAATATTCGTCCGCTTCGACCGCGCCTCTTTTCGACAGACGATGCTCGACGATTTGTTTTAGCTGCTTAAGCGCGAATGATGTTTTTTGTTCGCACGACCAGTCGTTTGAACATTGCGACGGTCGCTTGAGCTTAATAAATTCCGTGTAAAGCGGAGAATTATCCGGTTCATGCTCGCGAAGACGGCACAAGCCTTCCCGTTCGAGAACACTTCGTTCCGCGATGCGAAGCACCGAACTATGACACTGAATCATTAGCCCTTGCAATTCGAGAATCGTATTGAGAGCTTTATTCCAAGGCATGCCGGTCACCTTCACGGTGATTGGCTGTGATTTAACAGCTTTGTCAATCACAAAATCAAAGCCGTGTTGCTCGGTTATATAATTCAAAATATCTCCCAAATCCGCTTCGACGACGTTTAAGTTTATCTCTTCGCCGACGAAATCCGGCTGGCAAAAGGCTTTGACCTGTGATTCTTCGAGAATCGGTTTTCCCTTTCGCTTTATAAATTCAAAGAGCTTCGCTACATTTTTTCCCGGTTCTCCGCCGCCGGAACTCTCCTGCGCCGAAACATTAACGATACAGAAAATCGCCAGCATAAATAAACCGATTAAAAAATTTATTTTCATAGCGCGTCTTAAACCGAATGATAAATTTTATGAACGACGATTAAAATTGACTCTTCCTCGCTGGCTTCGAGCGCCGCTTGTTTCAGTTCGTCCGCATATTTTGAAAGAGCCTTGAAATTTTTCTCGAAATCAAACGGCGTGTCGGCGTAGACCAGATTGATTTTGTCCGCGTCCGGTTTACCGTTTGCCGAAAGATACAAACCTTTGATGTCTCTGATAACCGTGCAGCCGCCGAAGGTTTGCAGAAATTCCTGCTCGAACACCTTTAATAAACGACGATAAACGGCTTTTTTCCTGTCCGGCAGGTAAATTTCAATTCTGGCTCTGGCGGATAGAGGCAATGAATTTCTCCTTTCTTTCGCCCGAAAAACTTTTCATTCTTTTTAAGGCTTCGGCGGGCGAGATTTGTTCGGGCGTGGAAGATTGACGCGCGGATTTTTTGTCGGTTTTCTTCATTTTATTTCGGCGGTTTTCGTTTCCGGATTATCAACAGTTTCTTCCTTTAAATTTTCTTTGAACGGTTTTGACTTTTCTTCGATTCGCTCAGCTAATGTCGGACGCGCTGTAATTTCCGAATTATCCTTCGCTTCTTCCTTCAAATTTTTTATTACTTTCGCCGGAACGCCCACCACCAGCGAATCAGGCGGAACGTCTTTGTTGACGACGGCGCCCGCGCCGGTAACCGAGCCGTCGCCGACTTTGACGGGCGCGACGAGCATCGTGTCGGAGCCGATTCTGACGTTGTTGCCGATTGTCGTAGCGTGTTTGTTTTTGCCGTCGTAATTGCACGTAATCGTGCCCGCGCCGATATTGGTTTTTTCGCCGATGGTCGCGTCGCCCAGGTATGTTAGATGACTGGCTTTCGAGCCGCGACCCAAAATAGTTTTCTTGAGCTCGACAAAGTTTCCGACTTTCGCGGATTCTTCCAGCTTGGCGTGACCGCGAAGGTGCGCCATCGGTCCGACGGTGCAATTGTTCGAGACTTCCGAATTGACAATCACGCAGTTGTCCAGAATCTCGACGCCGTGCCCGATGCGCGAATTCGTAATCCGCGAGCCGGAGCGAATCGTGCAGCCGTCGCCGATGACGCTTTCGCCTTCGATGACGACGTTCGGATAGATTATCGTGTCGCGCCCGATGCTCGCCTGCTCGCTGATATACGCGGCTTGCGGGTTGATAAAGCTGACGCCGTAATCGAGCATCAGCCGCCTGACGACGCGCAGGCGCAACACGCGCTCCATCTCGGCAAGCTGCACGCGGTTATTGATGCCTTCGATTTCGTGCGCGTCCGGGTGCGCGTAGATGGCGATGTCTCCGCCGTCGGCGCGAAGCAGCTCCGGCACGTCCGTTAAATAATATTCGCCCTGCGCGTTTTCGTTTTTGACGCGCGACAGGGCGCTGAAAAGCTTTTTGGTGTTGAAGCAGTAAATGCCCGAATTGATTTCGCGGATTTTTTTCTGGTCGTCGGTGGCGTCTTTCTGCTCGACGATTTTATCGAAAAGCCCCGCGTCGTCGCGGATGATTCTGCCGTAGCCGGTCGGGTCGTCGAGCTTGACGGTCAGAATCGTGCCCGTCGCGCCGCGCCCGCGATGCGTCTGGTGCTGGCGCACGATTCCGGCTAAGGTTTCGGCGCGAATCATCGGCACATCTCCCGAAAGCACCATCAGAATCGAATCTTCATTTTCCAGAAATTCGCGCGCGGAGTTGACGGCGTGACCTGTTCCTAATTGCTCGTTTTGCCAGACAAACTCGACGTGCGTTTTGTCCAGCTCTTCCAGAACCGCCTGTTTGACTTCTTCGCCCTGATGCCCGATGACGACGTAAATTTTGCGCGGCGCGAGCGCGGTCGCCGTGCGGCAGACGTGATTTATCAAAGGGCGACCGTCGAGCCGGTGCAGCACCTTCGCCAGATTCGAGCGCATTCGCGTGCCGAGTCCGGCGGCGAGAATCAAAACGTCGAGCTTCGGTTGTTCGTTGGGCAGATTTTCCATAAATCAACAAAAATTCAAACAGGATAGACAGGATAGACAGGATAAAACCTAAAAATTAAGGCGAAAGTTCTTATTATCCTGTTTATCCTGCCCATCCTGTTCTAATCTTCCTGTTAAATTAACATTTTTTGATGAAGTTGCACAGCGCAGAGAAGAACGACCTGCGCCAGTTTTTCGGGATGATGGCGAACCATTTCGCCTTCGTCCAGCAGAT
>DASVWG010000370.1:0-14151 GCA_036389695.1 Pyrinomonadaceae bacterium | reverse complement strand
TCGTTAAGAGGCGCGCCGGCGCGCCTCTTAACGAATGGTTACAAGTATCAAGGCAGGAAAGCCGCTTCGACAGGCTTATCCGTCGAGAGTCCGAACTGTGCAGCGGTAAAGCCGCCCGACTGCGTGTTCAACACATACCAGCTGCCGTCACGATAGACTGCCAGGTCAGTTTTGCCGTCGCCGTCATAATCGGCGGCGGTTGGAATATCACTGGCGATGCCGAACTGCGCGGCTGAAAACTGTCCGTCCAGACTGCGGTTGATATACCAGTTGCCGTTTCTGTAAACCGCCTGGTCAGCTCGTCCGTCGCCGTCATAATCGCCCGTGACAGGTCGGTCGCTGGCGATGCCGAACTGCACCGCCGTAAAGCCGGCGCCCGAGCGCAGCAGATACCACACTCCGTCCCGGTAAACCGCCTGGTCGGTCTTGCCGTCGCCATCGTAATCCGCCGGAACCGGCTTATCGCCGGCGATGCCGAACTGCACGCCGGTCGTTTGACTGTTGGCGAGGTCGAGCGCATACCAGTTGCCGTCTCTGTAGACTGCCAGCTCGGCTTTGCCGTCGCCGTTGTAATCGGCGGGCACGGGTTTGTCATTTGCCAGTCCGAACTGCTGGGCGCGGAACTGGTTGTTCGAGCTTTGCAGCAGATACCAGTTGCCGTCGCGGAAGACGGCGATGTCACTCTTCCGGTCGCCGTCGTAATCCGCCGGGACCAGCTTATCCGAACTGATGCCGAACTGCGTGCCGGTAAAGCCTTGTGAACTTCTCTGTAAATACCACACGCCGTCCGCCGGACGGAACACGCCCAAATCCGCCTTGCCGTCGCCGTCGAAATCAAAGCGCTTGCCCGCCGCGCCCGCCTGATTGATGACGACGCTCTGCGCGCCGATGTCGATAGTGGCGCTTCTGGCATTGGCTGACGTGTTCGGCTGCACGGTAAAACTCGCCGTCCCGTTGCCGGTCTGCGGCGCGCTGGTGACGAATATCCAGCCGGCATCGGCTGATGTTTGCCAGCTGCATTCGCCTCCTGCCGTCACCTGGATATTGCCGACGCCGCCTGCCGCCGCGAAACTCATCACCGTCTGACTCAGCGCCAGCGGGCAGCCCGACGCCTGCTGCACCTGGAAAGTGCGCGAGAAAGAGCCGTTGGTCACGATGATGCTGCCGGTACGCGCCGCGCCCTGATTCGGCGCCACCGCGAAAGCGACCGCGCCCGCGCCTTCGCCCGCCGCGCCCGCCGACAGACTGATGAAAGGCGAGCTGGCAGCGGAAGCCGTCCACGGACAGCCCGCCGGTATCTGCACCTGAAAGCCGCCCGAGCCGCCCGCCACCGGAAACGCCTGCACGCTCGAAGAAAGCGAAAACAGACAGGCGGAGGTCGAGCTTTGAATGTTCAAAGACCAGCTGCCGGCAATGCTCCCGGGATTCTCGCCCGTGTCGTCCGTGACGTACAGCTTCCAGATGCCGTTTGCCGGAGAGCCGTAAAAAGCGTTCAGGGTGGTTCCCGTCACGCCCGCCGGCGCAGGCGCCGGAAAGGCATCAGCCGGCTCGAAATCAGTCGGTTTGAAAGTGCCCGAAACAAGTGTCCCGCTGTCGGGCAAGCTCGCCGCAGCCGCATCGTCAAAGACCAGATTCAAACCGCCGACTTCCGTCGTGCCGCCGACATCGCTCATCAGGATAATCCGCCTGCCGTTCGGCGCGACCAGCAGCAAATCGGCGTCGTCCGGCGCGGTGTGACTGAAGTTGTTCAAAGTCACGGTCACGCGCGTGACCGAACCGGCTTGCCCTGTGATTGCCAGATTCGACGGATACGGCTCGGCGGTGCCAACGGACGGTATCGCTATCGCCGTCTCCGACGTCTGGACATTTAAAGACCATGAATTAATCGTGCCCGTATTATTTCCGTTATCGTCGACCAGAAACAGCCTCCACGCTCCGTTCGGCTCGCTGCCGTTAAATGCGGTAAGCATTTTGCCGGTTGGCGCGCCTGACGGCGCCGGCGCGGGAAATGCGTCATTCGTTTCGAAATCGGTCGGTTTGTAAGTGCCTGTCGTCAGGACGCTGCTGTCGGGCAGCGAGGCTGCGGCGGTGTCGTCAAAAGTCAGAGACACATTATTAACCTCATTCACGCCGCCGACGTCGGACATTAAAACCACCTTTCGACCGCTTGGCGCGACGAGCATTAAATCGACGTCGTCCGGCGATGTGTGACTGAAATTCTGCACGCCGACCGTGACTTTGGAAACCAAGCCGGCTTGACCGGAAACGTTAATTTCCGAAGGATACGGCTCGGCGACGCCCACATTCGGAATGCCGATGGCGTTGGTCGAAGTATCGAGGGTAATGCTCCAACCGCCGGAAATATTGCCTGTAATCGCGCCTGTATCGTTAACGGCATACAATTTCCAGGCTCCGTTCGGCTGGTCGTTGAAGAAAGCGCCCAGCTTCGTTCCCGTCGGCGCGGCTTGCGGCGCGGGCGCCGGAAATGCGTCGCCGGCTTCAAAATTCGTCGGTTTATATGTGCCGGAGATAAGCGGCGCGTTATCCGGCAGAGAATCCGGCGCGACGTCATCGAACGATAAATTCAAATTGCTGACGGGACTGCCGCCGCCGACATCCGACATCAGAACGAGGCTGCGACCGGTCGGCGAGACGAGCAGCAAATCTACGTCGTCAGGCGTGGTGTGCGTAAAATTATTGAGATTGACGCTGACGCGCGTGACCGTTCCGGTCAATTCCGAAATTTGAATTTCGCTCGGATACGGCGAAGCCGTGCCGACGCCGGAGAAAGCAATCGCGTTCGGATTTTCGCCCGACACGGCGTTCGTCACCTGAACGTTGTCGATGCGCCAGCCCGTGCCCGCCTGCGTATTGTCCGAGCCGTGCCGCCAGCGAAACTGAACCTGCTGGCGATAAGCGGCAGGCGGCAGATTTACTTCCGTCGTGACGTAGCCTCCGCTCGTGCCTGACCAAGCCTGTCTGCCGGAAAGCGGATTCTGGCAGCAGGTGCTCAAGGTGCGATTGTAGCCGCCGGCGACAAACGAGCCGCCCGCGCTGATGATGTCCTGAAACGCGCCGCTCCCGATTTTGATTTCCAGCACGCCGCCGTCAAAACCGGTTTCCGAATTGTAGAAATGTCTGAAAATTACTTTCGGCGAATTGGCGCCGACCCGGATGACGGGCGAGACGATTTCGGAAGACGAGACGGTGTTGGGGTCGTTTGTGAAAATGCAGTTCGGCGCGCTGTTCGGATTCGTCATGTTGGTGGCGAAAACGGTCGCGCCGGTTCCCGTGACCGCCGCCGTCCAGTTTGGCGGCAGCGCGGGCGCGGTCACGCCGTCGAAATTTTCGGAAAACACTCCCGCCGCCGCCGGACTGATTTCAGCCTGCGCGTGACCGGTCGTTTCCTGACGTAAACCGAAGTATAGAATCAGCGCGAAAAAACATAAAAGAGTAAAGACGGAAAGCTTAACGCCGCGTCGACGAAAGATGGAAGACGAATTTTTCATAACGCTTGACCTCGTAGAATTTTGGGCGCTTTCGGGGGATTCAGACTGCGATTTAATCAAGAGTAAGAGCCACCGGCAAAATTTGTCAACATTTTTTTTCAAAAAACTTGCTTTTTAAGCTGAAAAGAGATATAAAAATCTTTATTCTTGTTGCCCCGTAGCCATTCTGTATAGAACATATCAAGAGTTTCTGATTCGGCTCGTTTGAGGAGTCTCGGAGGAAAATTCGATGTCACGACTTTCTTTTGTCGGTCGCCGCTGGCGCACGTTATTGGTGCCGCTCGGCGTTTTTTTGTGCTTAATTTCGGGTTTCAATGTTGCGGCGCAGTCTCCTTATGAAGACGCGCCGATTTTGATTAGCCAGCCGGATTCGACGCGGGCTTTGACGGTTCAGCCGACCAGAGGCGGATTCGGTACGCCGGTCAGCATTTTTCAGCCCGGAACGAAAACGAAAATCACCGTGTTCGTCACTAATCTGAAAGGCTTGCTGGACGACGAGGACAAGACGGCTTTTCGCGCCGAATTTCAGGATGCGAAGTATCTTCGCTATCCGCTGGAAATCGTTTCGTTTGAACAGACGGTCGAGCGCAAATGGGTTTACGCGCTGACCGTCCGGCTGAACGGTCAGCTGGGCAATGTCGGCGACGTGCTGATGCGCGTCACATGGCGCGGAATGTCGAGCAATCGCGTGCGCGTCGCCATCGGGCACGAAGGCGGAAAAATCAAGGACGACGAAGGCGCCGTGCCGACGCCGATGCCGGACGAGCCGCCCGCCGAAGATTTCGTCGCCTTCGCCGTCGGTTTGCCGTGGACGGGCGACCGCGTGCGCTTTATGGAACAGGCGACTTTCGGTCCGAAAGCCTCGCTCGAATCCCGCCTGCGCCGCATCAGTTATTCGACCTGGATTGCCGAGCAGATGGAAGAAAAGCTCGACGCCAACGGCGACCTTCGCTATTCGACCTTCGCGTATCCGAAAATTCCTTTGATGCCGGCTGCTCCGCCGACCGATTGCGACGGAAACCCGAACAACGTCGCCGACCTCCCGCCGACCTGTTTCCGCGACCGATACTCGATGTATCTGCTCCAGAGATGGTTTTACAGGGAAGCTCTCTACGGCGAAGACCAGCAGCTCAGACGGCGCGTTTCGTGGGCGCTCGGTCAAATGTGGGTCGTGTCGGGACGCGAAACAGTGCAGTCGGGACGCATGCTGTCGTATCTTAAAACGCTCGACAGCAATGCTTTCGGCAGCTATCGCCAATTAATGAAAGAAATGACGCTGAATCCGACGATGGGCAATTATCTGGATATGGCGATCAGCACGCGGCAGAGTCCGAACGAAAACTACGCCCGCGAGATTTTGCAGCTATTTACCATCGGCTTGTATATGCTCAATCCGGACGGCACCGTCAAGCTTGACGGAACCGGCGCTCCGATTCCGAGCTACGACCAGTCGATCGTCAACGGCTTCACGAAAGTTTTCACCGGCTGGTCATTCTGCGAGCTGCCCACCGCGCAATGCCCGAATCGAACTCAGGGCGCGCTGAACTTCACCGACCCGATGATTGTCATCAATCCGGCGAATCATGACCCGGGAAGCAAACAGGTTCTGACTTATCCGGGCTCGTCTTCGATTATTCCTGCCGGGCAAACTGCCGAACAGGATTTGGAACAGGCGATCGACAATATCTTTCATCATCCGAACGTCGGTCCGTTTGTCGGCAAACATCTTATTCAGCAGCTTGTCACCAGCAACCCGACGCCAGCCTACGTCAAACGCGTCGCCGCCGCTTTCAACAATAACGGCAGCGGCATTCGCGGCGATATGAAAGCCGTCATTCGCGCCGTTTTGCTCGACCCCGAAGCGCGCGGCAACATCAAAACCGACCCCGATTACGGTAAACTGCGCGAGCCGGTTTTGTATGTCACGAATTTCCTGCGCCCGTTTAATCCGGTGGCGCAAGCCAACCCGGTGGCTGCCGAAAACTGCGCCGGGCTGAGCGACGGAATGATAAACAGCGTTACTTTTACGCTTGACCAGGACGTTTACAATCCGCCGAGCGTGTTCAATTATTATCCGATGGATTATACGATTCCGAACACGCCTCTATCGGGACCGGAATTCGGAATTTTCTCGACCGGAACGGCTTTGAAACGCCCGAATTTCGTTCATCAGATGATTGGTCCCGGCACGGGCGGCGGAAACGGCATTACCGTGGTCAACAACCAGCAAGCCGCAAATTACACGCCCTGCGGAACGCGAATCGACCTGCTGCGATTGCAGCAGCTATCGACTTCGGATCCGACCGGCGCGGCTCTGGTTGACACGCTCAACCGGGAAATGATGCACGGCGCGATGTCGACGCAGATGCGCAATTACATTATGACTGCCGTGCAAGCCGTGACCGCCAACGATGCCGGGTTAAAACGCGCCCGTACCGCCGTTTATTTAGTGGCGACCGCGCCGCAATTCCAAGTGCAAAGATAGTTATTAGTCCTTTGTCATTCGTCCGTCGTCCTTCGCTTATTGAAGTTAAATTAAAAACGCAAGTTTTATTCAGCCAGCGAAGGACAAAGGACAAAGGACAAAGGACGAATGAGGAGAATTATGAAAAGTAGAAGGGAATTCTTAAAAACATCTTGTCGCGCTTTGAGCATGGCGGCAATCGCCACGCAGATGCGGCATTTCGGGATGGTCAGCGTGATGGCGCAGAAAAGGGCAGAGGAAAATCTGGTGCCGCAGGAAGGCTATAAAGCGCTGGTCTGCGTTTTTCTGACGGGCGGCAACGACAGTAATAATATGGTCGTTCCGAAACACGCCGAAGGTTATGCTCAATATACGGCGGCGCGCGGCGGCGCGTTCGGGCTGGCGATACCGCAGGCTAATCTGTTGTCGATTGCGCCGCCGGCGATGGGCGGCTTGGAGTTTGGTCTGCATCCGAATTTAACTGATTTGCACGCGCTCTGGGGACAGGGAAAACTCGCCGTCGTGACAAATGTCGGAACGCTTGTCCAGCCGATAACCCGGGCGCAGTATCAATCGGGCGCGCCGCGCCCCCTACAGCTTTTTTCGCATTCCGACCAGGTCGATCAATTTCGCACCGCGATTTCGAGCTATCGCGCGACGACCGGCTGGGGCGGACGCGTCGCCGACCGCACGGGCACTCTGAACCCCGGCGCGGCGATTTCGATGGTCACCTCGATAAACGGCGCGAACCTTTTCAATATCGGTAATACCACGGCGCCGCTGATTGTCGCGCCCGCGCCGACGCCGCTGAATCAGGTTTTAGTCTTAAACGGTTTCACCGACGCCGACGCCAACTCGCGAAAGACGGCGATGGAGAATATTCGCACGGCGGATTTGAGCTATTCGATGATTCAATCGGCGAGCGTTTTGACGCAGCAAGCCTACAACGTCAGCCAGCAGCTGAGCCAGAACCCGGTGCTGACCGTGACGTTTCCGAATACGACGCTCGGCAATCAACTGGCGCAAGTGGCGAAAATTATGAAATTCCGCACGCAGTTGAATATGAGCCGTCAGATTTTCTACGTCAGCGTCGGCACCTTCGACACGCATAGCGGACAATTAACCGGTCAGGGCAATCTGCTGACGCAGGTCAATCAGGCGCTGAAAGCGTTTTACGACGAAACGGTCGCGCAGGGCATCGCCGCCGACGTGACGACTTTTACGATGTCCGATTTCAATCGCACGTTCAATCCGGCGGGCGGCGGCGCCAACGTCGGCACCGACCACGCGTGGGGCGGGCATCATCTGGTGATGGGCGGCTCGGTTCTCGGCGGCGATTTCTACGGCAGACCGACCGCCAACGGCTCGATTTTTCCGACGCTCGTCAACAACGGTCCCGACGACGCGGAATCGCGCGGACGTTTCATCCCGTCCGTGCCGGTCGAAGCCTACGCCGCGACGCTGGCGCGCTGGTTCGGCTTGTCGGCGCAGGACGTCCCGCTCGTCTTCCCGAACATTAACAATTTCCCGTTCCAGACGCTTAACTTTTTACCGTTTTAGCGAACCGGGAACAGTTTTGAAAATTAAGGGCGACTGCGAGGTTGCCCTTTTTCGATTCTCAAACAGATTTAGAATAAATTCGATTTTTACCTTTCGTCTGAAACCTTATGTCAGATTCAATTCAAGCTTTAGCCAGCAATATAGTTTCACGTAAACAAGCCGGACAAGAGCCGTATATTTTATTTATCGGCGCGGGAGCTTCGATTGGTTCCGGCTGTTCGAGTATGCTCCAGCTCGTCGATGACGTGCTGCAATCGCGTGATGCCGCGCAATTCACGGCTTGGGAGCAGGAAATCGCGGAAGCCAAATCGCTGACGCCCAGATTTGGCGAACTCTTGAAAGAAGACATCAATAAAAAGAAAATCAGCCGTTTTATGGATATTTGGGGAAATCTGGACGGCGACAGCAAATACGCCATTCTGAGAAAGCATCTGTTGGACGGTAAAACGCCGTCGGACGGCTATATCGATTTGGCGCATTTAGTAAAAGCCGGATATTTCAATATTATTTTATCCACTAATCTCGACAGTCTGACGGAAAAGGCGCTCGGTCAGGTCGGACTGCTCCAGCCCGAGCATTTTATTGTTGCCGTAAACGGAAGGGATTCTCTTGAGGAGATAAAGGATCAGCTTGAAAATACGCGCGCGCCGATAAAGCTGGTCAAGCTGCACGGCGCTCTGGAATCGACGCGTAGCTACGCCTTTACGCCGGAGGAGATATTTAATTTTGAAAAGACTATCAAAGCTCATCTGGCGCGCATTATTAATCAAAGCCTTCTGATTGTCGGGCATAGTATGCAGGACCGCGATATTAACGTGCTTTTTGAAGAAGAAGGGAAGGAAATACATTTTGTAAATCCGTCGCCTCCCGAACCGGGCAGCCCGATGCACAATGTTCTCAAGGTCAGAGATATGGGCAGCGTAATCGAGGGCGAGGAGGCAAAGTTTGACAACTTTTTCAGACAATTGCGTCGATATATTGAAAATGCGTCTAACGAAGCCGATAGCGGCGGCGCGCGGACGACCATCGACAGCTTTCTGCAAAAGATTGGCTTCGAAAACGAATTAAAGATTCCGCGCAGCCGTTATAAGAATCTGCATACGCTCTACGTCAAGCCCACCGAGTATGACGATATAATTAATAAACTGGAACGCGACCACGTTCTGTTCATTATAGGCGAGCCGCATATGGGAAAAACCTATACGGCGATGTATCTTCTGTGGGAATATTATCAAAAGGATTACGAGACGATCCACGTCAGGCACGACCAGTTGATTCATCTGCTGCACCAGCACGACCGCAATTTAAAGGAGCTGTTATTAAAATTATTCACTCCGATTAATCATTCTCCGCGCATCGTCCATTTTGACGATCCTTTCGGCGAAACTCTCGAACGAAGAACCGACATCTTTGCCGATGGCTTGGACACTTTCCTGGAGCTTGCCAGAGACTTTGAGAATTTACGGGTCGTCGTGACCTCTCGTCTAAATATCTTCGATGAAGCGGTCGCTAAAAGCAGGGATAACAATCTCGAAGAGCTGGAGAGAACTCTGCGCGTGCATACCTCTTATCGCCGCGAGGTGCTGCTCGATATTCTGCATCGCTACACGCGCTTCTATAAGCCGGCGTGGATAAATGACGAGAAGATAGTCGCCGAGCTGGACGAGAAACTGCCGGCGCTGCTTCCCGCGCCGCATAATATTGAATTTTTTGTCCGGACTTCCGAGACCTTAAACTCGCCGGACGCGGTTCTGGCGCACGTCGAAAAAAGCAGAAAGATGATTAGCGCGCTGGCAGACTGGATAAGGCTTATGCCGCCGCACGAGCAGATATTCCTGATGTGGGTGGAAATATGTTCCGCCTCCGGCATTCTTTTCTCAAATACTTCGGCGGCGGAGATAGATATTGAAAAGGCATATAAAGGAAATTTAGCTTATTTATATTTAGAGGGACACCTGCCCGGCATTCCGCCGATGTCTTTTCCGAACGCCAAGGATAAGTTCGAAACGATTCTGCTCGAAAGACGGGAAGACGCCGCCGGAGCGCTCCGGCTCGATTTCGTGCATCCTTCCTATCACGAAGCCTTCTGGTATGCCGTCAAGCAGGATTTTCCCGTCGCTCAGTGGTGGCGGCTTTTATGCGCGCATCTCTATGACGTTTTAAGAGATTTGGATAAAAGCATCGACTTGGTTCAGCTTAAAATGATTGAACGCTACGGCACGATAAACAGAGACTTAAATCAGCTTCTGCTTCTCTCCGCCGAAAGCGAAGATGTAGAAGAACAGCTTATCGCCCTCCAGCATATGCTCCAGCACCCGGACGAGTTTTCGACGCTGCCGCATTTCTCCCGCATTGTGCAGTCAGTCACCTCGAAAGGCAGCTCGTTCAACCAATTCCGCTTCCTGGAGCTTTATGATAAATATTTTGAACAATTGCCTTTAGTGATGCATATCGCCGGCTTGACTCTTTTATTTGACGATGATTGGGAAGTTAGAGATAAGGCGACATTGATTATTACCCCTAAGCTTGAGAATTTACCGGATTCGGTTAAACAGGAAGATACATTACAGAGATGGCAAATATTGTCAAAACTGTATTCCGGTGCTCCTACCTTTTCAAATGATTTGATTCGGAGTTTACTGCATGCTCCCGAAACAGGGAATAATTTGTAAAGCTGACGCCGACGGAGATTTCCCAGTTAATTCAGATTCGGAATCTGGGATTTCGGATAAGTATAATCAGATTAATAAACCTGGTCTGGGATAAATTATCCGGCGAGCAGCGAAAAATCATATTAAGTTCTCGTTTATTTGAAACTCCTGAGGCGGAACATGAAATCCAATATTTTGTAGTAAATCACCTGAAAGACGTGGCGCATTTAAAAGACCGCTCTCCGCTCATAAAGGAGTTGATAAAATTGCAGCAAACATTCAATCTTTCTTTAGAAGAAGATGTTTTATTGCAACTTTTTAGAATGTCCGTTAGGCACTGGGGAAAAATATCGCCGGAATCTTTGCGCGAGTTGGCAAATTCGTCCGTGTCGGACATACGACGCGCTATTGCAATAAATATTCTGGAAAATTATAACCAAATTCCCAAAAAATATAGAGACGTTTATTTGGAGGCATTATATTCGCCGGACAATGTAAAAGCACTGCTCGATTACATAAGTCTTAATAGACGGGAATTTGATGCAGTATCTGACAATGTGTTGATAAAGCTTTTGACCGCTCCCGGAATAGTTCAATATGAAGTATTGCCCGCGCTTCTAAACAGGTATGACCGGCTTTCCAAAAAATCGCGAAAGATTGTTGACAATCTGATAGATAATCCGCCCGATTGGTGGGTTGCCGCTTCTGTCGGGCAGACAACCGAGGAAGATTTCAACGAAGAGTCGAGCGAAAAAATCGAAGGTTTTCTGTTGCGGATTATCAATCGACAGGAAAAAAGAGCCATCGGCGCGCTGCTCGCGGAAATAGCTCAAAATTATCTGGATGATGGAATAGGTTTGCAGGAAAAATATCTGCCCCTTTTACACCGGCTGATAGCGGATTCCGAGGCGGTGAAATACGCTGAAAATTGGATGGATTATTCAAGTAAAGCCTTCGATTTCGGAGACGACGAATATTGGTCGGACATTAAAAAACGAATGCGCAGCCTTGCGGAAGAACTGGATAAAAATCAACCTGATAATCGCTAAATAATAACCGTCAAATCAAAACCCGGTATCATTCAGGCTTATCCGAATCAACTGCCGCCCGACAGCTTGTTCATAATTAAATCAATATCGCCGCTGGCGGGCGGCTGGTTAAATGGTCCGTATATGAAAGCGTAACCGGCAAACTGCGTTCCTACAGAACCGCTCAAGCCCGGCAGCGACTTGATTTGGTCGACGGTCGCCGTTTTCGTAGAAGTTTTTGAAGTTTTTGTCGTGGACTTTTTTTGCTCATTTGGTGAACCTCATTTTTTATTAAAAACAAATTGCGCAACACTTATACAATAAATTTCCGCTCTCTGCCAAAGCTTTTTGCGCGGGCTTTAAGGAATAAATCAGCCGTTAAAATTCACCGCGAAATCCGGCGGAAAATTCTCTGCCGGAATAAGGCTCTTTCCGCTTTGGACATTGCGCTGAAAAATTGGCACAATAAGCGGGTTAAATTTCTCTCTCAACTTCAAAAAATTTAGTCACGGAGAAAATATGAATTTAGGGCAGATTTTAGCGCAGGAGCTTCAATACGAGTCGCAATCGACGCGGAAAATGCTCGAGAGAGTTCCCGACCGGTTCGAGTGGCAACCGCATGATAAATCGATGACTCTGGGACGGCTCGCCACGCACGTCGCGGAAATTCCGCAATGGACGCGGGCGATTACCACGCAGGACGAACTGGACTTTGCCAAATCAGATTATCAGCCGTCAACGCTCGGCGGCGCGCCGGAACTGGTCGAAGCCTTCGATAAAGCCGTCACCGATTCAATCGAGCTTTTGCAAAACGCTTCGGACGCGGATTTGATGCGCAGCTGGCAACTCAGAAACGGCGAGAAAATCATTATGGAAATGCCGAAAGCGATGGTCGTGCGCTCGATGGTTTTAAATCACCTGATTCATCATCGCGGACAGCTTTCGGTTTATCTGCGCCTGAACGACGTGGCGCTGCCGTCCGTCTACGGTCCGACGGCGGACGAGCAAATATTTTAGTTTGTCCTTAGTCCTTTGTCCTTCGTCCTTTGTTAGTTGGAATAAATTCGAGAATGTAACTTTCATTCAAGCAGCAAAGGACAAAGGACTAAGGACGAGGGACTAAAAAAATTATGGAATTAGTCGAATTGGAAAAAGACACGCCTGACAATAAGCCCCTGCGGCTTGTCTCGGACAACCGTGAGCCTCAACAGTTTCCGCTTATCGAAAAACAGTTTGTCAATTTTATATTTTTTCGCGTCAGCCCTGATTGGCGCAAGCAGCCGGCGGAAACGAAAACTCTCTACAAGCAGGAATTTGAAAACGTTTTTCACGATTTCAGCCGCGAATTTTTATTGTTCAGCTATTCGCTCGTCGGTTTTGATTCGAAAGCCGATTTGATGTTCTGGCGCATCGGCGATTCGCTCGATTTGCTGCAGGAGATGACGGCGAAGCTTTACCGGACAAATTTCGGCAGCTTTCTGGAAACCAGCGACAATTATCTTTCCGTCACCAAAAAAATGATGTTTATTCCGCCGACGGAAAACGGCGGCTGCGAAGACCGCTATCACATCAAAGCGGGCGAGAAAAAATATCATTTCGTCTACCCGTGCGCGAAGCATCGCGATTGGTACGCCAAGCCGGACGAAGAGCGCGAGACGATGATTGAAGAAAATTTTATGGTCGGCAAAAAATTCCAGAACATAAAAATTCACTTAACGCACGCCTTCGGCTTCAGCGAGCAGGAATTTATCATCTCGTTTGAGACGGACGAGCCGAAAGATTTTCTGACTTTAGCCGAAGAGCTGCGCCAGACGCAGGCGAGCCGCTTCATTATGCGCGGCGCTCCGATTTACACCTGCCGCCAGCGCAGCCTGACCGAATGCCTCGACGCTTTAGGTTAATAAATTGATTTTTGACCTTTGATTTTTGACCTTTGATTTTTGCTCTTTGATTAGAGACAATTTTCAAAGGTCAAAGTTCTAAGGTCAAAGGTCAAAATTAATGTTCGTAGCAAGAAAATTCTTCATCAGCGGTTCGGTGCAGGGCGTCGGTTACAGGTTTTTCGCGCAGCGCGCCGCCGCGCGGCATCAGGTTTTAGGCTATATCCGCAATCTGGAAGACGGGCGCGTCGAAGCTTTAGCCGAAGGCAAAGCCGACGCCGTCGAAGGCTTTAAAAACGATTTATTAGCCGGTCCGACATTTTCCAAAGTCGAACACATCGAAGAATTGGTCCTGGAACCGAGCAGGCTTTATTCATCATTTAGAATCGAAAGGTAAATAATTGTCCTTCGTCATTAGTCCTTCGTCCTTTGCCGTTGAAGTTAAATTGAGAACTTGAATTTTCATTCAACCGGCGAAGGACAAAGGACTAATGACGAAGGACGAAAAAGAAAATGGAACATTTAAAACAGCTTATCCGCGAAGTGCCGGATTTTCCGAAAGAAGGCATTAATTTTTACGACATTACGACGCTTTTAAAAGACGCCGACGGTTTACGGCAGACGATTGATGCGCTGGCTGAAGGCTTTCGCGGGCAGCAAATCGACACGGTCATCGGCGTCGAATCGCGCGGTTTTATCTTTGCCGCGCCGCTCGCCTATCACTTGAACGCGGGTTTCGTGCCCGTCCGCAAACCGAAAAAGCTGCCCGCCGAAAAAGTTTCGGTTTCGTATGATTTGGAATACGGTCAGGACACGCTCGAAATGCACAAAGACGCCGTCGGCGAAGGACATCGCGTCCTGATTGTCGACGACTTGCTCGCCACCGGCGGCACGGCAAAAGCCGTCGTCGATTTGGTCGAAGGCTTGGGCGGCAAAATCGTCGGTCTGTCCTTCGTCGTCGAGCTGAATTTCCTGAACGGTCGCGCCAAATTCAACGGCTACAACGTCAGCTCATTATTACAATACGACACGTAAAGGCAGAAGGCCGCGCGTGAGCAA
>DASVWG010000369.1:0-13030 GCA_036389695.1 Pyrinomonadaceae bacterium | reverse complement strand
GGCTATTTTTTCCCGAACTTATAACGGGCGCAAGGCAAAGAAATATTTTGCATAAATCTTTGCCTTTCATCCGTCAAAGCAGGTTGTTATTGAACGTTATACGTGCTTAGAACCCCGCTGACGTTGGTACTATTGCCGTCGACTCTGTTATTGGTTGACCGCATCGTGCCGCTTGAGACAAGCACGCCGGTGCCGTTGCCCGAGATTAGATTATTGGCAATCTGGGCGGTCGGCGAGTTTGTCGTCGTGCAGACGCCGGTACCGTTGTTGGTAATCACGCTGTTGTCGATAGCCGCGAAGGTGCCAGCCGTGTCAGCTTCGACAACGATTCCGAAATTAAGATTTCCGGAGAATTGCGAATTCGTGATTGAGGCTTTGCTGCCGCTGCGAATAGCCGCGCCGGAATTGGCAGTGCTGCCCAAAAAGCGCGAGTTATTAATATAAACAGTCACGCCGCCGCCGGTCGGACCGACGAACAGATTCGATTGGACGTTTTTCTCGACGGTCGTGTTGTCGATATACAATAAACCGCCGGCGTGCGTGCGTTCGTCGCTAATTCCGCGTCCCGTGGTGGCGCTTGAGCCGGTAAAATTGAAAATCACGCAATTTTCAATATAGACGGCTTTGGCGCTCAGGATGCGGATGCCGTTAACGCCCGTGCCCGCGCCGTTGATGGTCAGATTGCGCAAAATCACCGTGTCGGTGCTCAGCGCGTTGACGATAACGCCGGTCGTGCCCGCGGCAAGAATCGAAGCCATGCCCGGATTGACGCCGTCAACCGTCATGCTTTTCGTAATGTTAATCGTTCCGAAACCGCCCGGATCGAGCGCGTTCATTTCGCCGTTGGCGGCGGTTTTGGAAATCGTTCCGCCAAACGTTTTACAGGGCGCGGTGCGGCTGCACGGATTGACGTCGTCGCCGACGCCCGAAACCCAGGTTCTCGTCGCTTGAGCGTTGACCGCAACCGAGAACGAAATAGCCAAGGCAAAAATTGCCAGAATACGCAAAGACAGATTAAATTTGTGTTTCATCGAACCTCCAGATGTTTAGAAAATAATTGTAATTTTTGAAATCAACAGAGTTGATTTGTCGGTAGAACTTTATGCGTCTAGTTGAAAGACGCAGGTGATTTTAGTTTTTGCGAAACTTTTTGATTTTTTTGTGAGCCAAATTTATTGGAATAAATAAACGTCGCGCAATGGCTTAAAATGCAATTGGCTGTTCTTTTTGTTTTAGCATCAAACAAAATACACGTCTTTAATGCAAAACGCAAAGTGCAAAATGCAAAATTAGGAAGACAGAAGACAAAAAACGGAAGACAGAAGACAAAAGACGGTAAACATTTATCTTCTGTCTACCGTCTTCTGTCTTCTTCCATTTTGCATTTTGCACTTTGCATTTTGCATTTTATTTAACGTCCGCCGGTCATCAACAAGCCGATTTCTTCGTTTGAAGTTTCTTTCGGATTGACTTCGCCGACGAATTTTCCTTTATAAATCACCAGAAGGCGGTCAGCCAGCGCGGTGACTTCTTCGAGCTCCGCCGAAATCAGCAAAACGGCGCTTCCGGCGTCGCGCAAAGCAATCAGCTTGCGATGAATAAATTCGATGGCGCCGATGTCGACGCCGCGCGTCGGCTGCGAAACCAGCAGCAGCTTCGGATTAAGCTCGAATTCCCTGCCGATAATCAGTTTCTGCTGGTTGCCGCCCGAAAGCGCTTTTGCCGGAAGCTGTGCATTCGGCGGGCGCACGTCGAAATTTTCGATAATTTCTTTGGCGCGGCGTTCGATGGCGGGCGCGTTCAGAAAACCTCCGGCGGTTACAGGCGGGCGATAATGCACGCCGAGAATCGAATTTTCCGCTAAATCCGAATCGAGCAGCAGCCCGCGCTTATGCCGGTCTTCCGGAATATGCGCGACGCCCAATTCCTTGCGCCGCCGCGCCGAAAGATTCGTAATGTCGTTGCCGAAAAGCTCGACCGAGCCTTCGGATACCGGAATCAAACCGGCAATCGCTTCGATAAGCTCGGTCTGCCCGTTGCCTTCGATTCCGGCGACGCCGACGATTTCTCCGGCGCGCACGTCGAACGAAACATTATTCAGCGCTTCGCCGTGTTTGCCGACGACCGTTAAATTCCGCACGTTCAAAACATCGTCGCTCGGCGTCGCATCGGTTTTCTCGACGCGCAGTAAAACATCGCGCCCGACAATCATCCGCGCCAAATCCTTCGCGTTGGTTTCCGCCGTTTTCACATTGCCGACGACTCGCCCGTCGCGCATCACGGTCACATTTTCGGAAATCGCCAGCACTTCTTCGAGCTTGTGCGTGATGATGACGATGGTTTTCCCTTGCTCGCGCATCCGCCTTAAGATATTGAAAAAATCTTCGGTTTCCTGCGGCGTCAAAACGGCGGTCGGCTCGTCCAGAATCAAAAGCTGCGCGTTGCGATACAATGCTTTCAAAAGCTCGACGCGCTGCTGCGCGCCGACCGATAAATCCTCGATATTCGCCTTCGGATTAACGCCCAAGCGCAGCTCATTCGACAAAGCCAGAATATCCTTATTCGCCTTGTCCAAATCCAGATTCGCCGCGCCGCCCGTCTCCGCGCCCAAGATAATATTTTCGGCGACCGTCATCGTATCGACGAGCATAAAATGCTGGTGCACCATCCCGATGCCGAGCGCAATCGCGTCGTGCGGATTCCTGATATTGACAGTTTTCCCGTCAACCAGAATCTCGCCCGAATCCGCCGTGTAAAAACCGTAAGCGATGCGCATAATCGTCGATTTGCCCGCGCCGTTTTCGCCGACAATCGCGTGAATCGTGCCTTTTTCGATATTGATGGAAACGTCGTTGTTGGCGACGACATCGCCGAATGTTTTGGTTATGTTTCTTAGTTCAAGCATAATTTTCCAGATGCGAAACGGCTATTTTGCCGATGTAGAACTCTCCGTTTTCTTCGATTTTCAGTTTCATTATCGCCGTGTTCGCGACGGCAAACGAATTCATAAATTTCTGAAAATCAAACATAAATTTTTCGTCGAAAACTTTTTCGGGATGCAGAACTTCCCAAATCAGAGCCTTGATAAATTGTTCGTGCGTGAAAGCGAAAGCGAGCTCAAACCGTCTTTCGCTCATCTGCCGCAAAAAGCTTTCGACGCGATAAAAAAATTCCGCTAAAGATTCCGCCTGTTCGCCGTCGCAAAAATGCGGGTCGCCGCGCTTCCAGAACTCTTCGACCAGAGGCTTTCTCTGCTCGTGCGTCGTGCCGCGAGTCCGGTTGATTGAGAGATACGTAAATTCCTGAATCGTTAAAATTTCCGTCGGCGTTTGCGGAAAAATATTTATCAAAGGCGCGGCTGTTTGCGGTGACCGCAGATACGGCGAAACGATTATTAAATCGGGCTTTAAATTGATAACTTCAGCCAGTCGTTTCGCCTGCGAAAATCCTTTTTCCGAAAGCGGAATATCTCCGGGCGTCGAAGTCGCCGCGCCGCTATTCGCCAGGCTTTCCGCGTGACGAATTAACCAGAGTTCCTTCATTTTCACTTCGTCATCGCGTCCGTCACTTTGATTTCGCCCGCGACGATTTTGCTTTTGGCTTCTTCGACTCGCTTTAAAACGTCTTCGGGAATCAAACCGGCGTTGTTGTTGTCCATCGCGTAAGCGACGCCGTCTTTGTCCAGTCCGAAGACGTGGAAGCCGCCGCTGAACCCGCCGCCGCGGACTTCTTTGACCACGTCGTAAACCGCGTTATCGACGCGTTTGACCATCGAAGTTAAGACGAAGCCGGGCTTGACGCCGTTCTGGTTTGAATCGACGCCGATGACGAATTTGTTTGCCTGACCGTTGGCGTCCTTGCCGTATTGCTCGACGGCGTCGAAAGCGCCCAAGCCGGAGTTTCCCGCCGCCGTGAAAATGACGTCCGCGCCTTTGTCGATTTGGCTGAGAGCGAGCTCCCTGCCTTTGCCCGGATTGTTCCACGCGCCGTCGGTGACGCCGACATAGCTGTCAAACACCTGAATATTCGGGTTCACGCTGCGCGCGCCTTCCTCGTAGCCGGTTTCGAATCTATGAATCAAAGGAATGTCCATGCCGCCGACAAAACCGAGCTTTCCGGTTTTCGATTTCGCCGCCGCAATCATCCCGACCAGAAACGAGCCTTCGTGCTCGCGGAAAACCAAAGATGCGACGTTCGGAAACGGCTTGCCTTCCTTGTCCACAATCACGCCGTCAACGATGGCGAATTTGATGTTCGGATAATCGCTGGCGACCTTTTGCATAATCGGACCTTGCGCGAAGCCGACGCCGATTATCAAATCGAAATTTTCTTCGGCAAAAGCCCGCATCGCCGGTTCAATCGAAGTCGGATTGCCCGGCTCGACGTCGCGCAAAACGATGTCCAAATCCTTCTGCGCGCGCTTGACGCCTTCCCACGCCGCCGCGTTAAACGAGCGGTCGTTTTTGCCGCCGATGTCGAACACGATGCCGACCTTGATTTTGCCGTTCGATTCGGCTTCGGACTTTGTGCACGAAGAAATCAGCAGCGACAAAACAAAAATGAGCAGAACGGATAAAACTTTGATTTTCATAACTTTCATTTCATAACGGGAAATTCAAACAGGATGGGCAGGATAAACAGGATGGAAGCTTTTTTATTCAGAACTTCTGAATAAAACTCAAATGTTGATTTATAAAACAATTTATCCTGTATATCCTGTTCATCCTGTTTGAATCCACCTTTAATTAAATGACCTCTTTGACGAGTTCAAATTTTCTGACCGGCTTTTCGTCTCCAATTTTATACGCCATTTGCAATTTGGCAAGCACTTTGGCGGCTTGAATCTCGCTGCGGCAGAAAAGCGTGCCTAAAACTTCGTGTTCGGCGACCTTTTCGCCCAGTTTCCGGCGGCAGGCGTAGCCGACCGCCGCGTCCACCTTATCTTCGACTTTCATCCGACCGCCGCCGATTGCCGAAATCGCTCTGCCGATTTCCGTCGTGTCGATGGCGTCGATAAACCCTGCGGACGGGCATTTTATCGGAACTTCGATGACGTTTTGTTCCAGAAGGATTCCGGGTTCGTAGCAGATTTTCGGATTGCCGCCTTGCAGTTTAATGTTTTCGCGGAATTTTTCCAACGCCGCGCCGCTGGTCAAGGCGTTTTGAATTTTTTCTTTCGCCGATTTCAGAGTTTTTTCCGTTTTGGTCAAAACCAGAATCCGCGTCGCCAATTCGATTGATAAATCGAGCGTCTGCCGGCTTTGTTCTTCGCCTTCGTTTTGCAGCAGCTTAATGCATTCGAAAACTTCGAGCGCGTTTCCGACATATTTTCCGAGCGGCTGATTCATATCGGTCAAAAGCGCTTCGGTTTTAACGCCGAAAGCGTTTCCGGTTTTGACGAGCGCTTTCGCCAGCTTGCGGGCTTCGGTTTCTTCCGGCAGAAACGCGCCGCTGCCGGTTTTGACGTCCAGCACGAGCGCGTCCAAGCCTTCCGCCAGTTTTTTCGACATAATCGAAGCGACGATTAAAGGAATCGATTCGACCGTCGCCGTCGCGTCGCGCAGGGCGTAAAGCTTGCGGTCGGCGGGCACGATGTCGGCGGTTTGTCCAGCCATCGCAAAGCCGCATTTTTTGATGATTTCCTTAAATTCGTCGGTCGAAAGATGAACGTTGTAGCCCGCGATTGATTCGAGCTTGTCGAGCGTTCCGCCCGTGTGTCCGAGACCGCGCCCGGAAATCATCGGCACGGCGACGCCGCACGCGGCAACGAGCGGCGCGATGATTAAAGAAGTTTTGTCGCCGACGCCGCCGGTCGAATGCTTGTCGGCGAGCGGCGCGTCGATGTCGGAAAAATCGAGCGTTTCGCCCGAATTGAGCATCGCTTCGACCAGAGCGTTTTGTTCCGACTGGCGCAAGCCGTTGATAAAACAAGCCATCACCAGCGCGGAAATCTGGTAGTCTGCCCAGCTTCCGTCGCAGACGCCCGTGATAAAAGCGTTGATTTCTTCGGGCAGAAATCTGCCGCCGTCGCGTTTTTTACGAATTAATTCCTGTGGTTTCATTTACGAAGATACTTTAGCAGAAATGTTTACGCGAATAAATCCGCCAAATTCCGCAGAAAAATATTTACCTTTTGCCTGCCGATGAGCGATAATAAGATTGTTATGAGAAGTAAAGCAGTATTATCAATCATCGCATTTCTGGCAGCCTTCGGAATTTCGGTCGCCGTGACGCCGCGCCAATCGAATTTAACGGTCGCTCCTTTTGTCAAAAAAGGCTGCGCGCAAACTGAAACCGCGCGCAAAATAACGGCTTTGCTGTCGCGGGATTTGGAAAACGGTCGCGTCAGAAACGAGAAAATAGAGAGTTTCAAAAGCTACGACATATCCCGCAGGGCTTATCTGGTCAATTTCGTCATCGCCACTGACCAATACGCCGACGATTCGGCAAGCATCGACGATTCGGATTTGCCGCAGGATTTCAAAACGGCTTGGCGCGAGCATATGCGCGCCTGGAAAAATCAATCCGATTTGCTAAACGAATACGCATTCGTTTCGCGCAAACGCGGCGGAAACGACAGCGACGAGGAAATCGGGTTTCCGCAAAAACAATATTCCGAGCAGGATAAGGAAATTTCCGCTACCTGGTATAAAGTTCTGCGCGTTGCCCGCAGCTACGACGCTTACGTTCCGCCGGAGGCGTATTAATTTTGATTTTCCGCGAGTAAAACTATAACTTCCGCTTTGATGGCGCGGTTTTCTCCGACCGCGTCAACTTTTTCTCCGGTTTTCGCCTTCACGCTCACCGCGTCAATCTCGATTTCCAGAATCTTCGCCAAACTCTCGCGCATCGCTTCGATGTGCGGGCGCAGCTTCGGTTTTTCCAGACTAATCGTCGAATCCATATTGACGACGCGAAAACCTTTTTCTTTCATCAAGCCGACTGTATAACGCAAAAAAACTTCGCTGTCGGCATTTCGCCAGCGCTCGTCCCGGTCGGAAAAATGCGAGCCGATGTCGCCGAGCGCGAGCGCGCCCAAAATCGCGTCCGTCATGGCGTGCAAAAGCGCGTCGGCGTCCGAATGCCCTTCCGCGCCCATTTCGGACGAAATCGAAATGCCGCCCAAAATTAAAGGCTTGTTTTTCACAAGCCGATGAATATCATTTCCGAAGCCGATACGAAACATTTTGAAAAGTAATTTAAAGAAAATTTTACGCCGCTTTCAATTGCAAATCCTTTATTTCTTTTGACCAGCCCGTCACTTCCTCGCGCAAAACGCGCACATCGGCGCGCGTATTATGAAGAACGGTGAGCGATTCATAAACCAAAGCCTGCATCCGGTCTAAGCGAACGTCAAAACTCATCATCTGCAAACGCATATCTTCAAATCTTTCGTCAACGTGCGCAAATTTCGCGTTCATTTCGGCTCGGAAATCATTAAAGTTCGTATTCATTTCCAGATGCATCTCTTTTATCGCTTTCAAAAGCTGCTCGTTATTCGGTAGAGTTTCTTCTTCTGAGTTCATAAACCTAGCTCCTTTTTAGTGAATTCTAACAAATAACAGACATAAAGCAATAAAATTTTTGCTCTTATTTTTCCAAAAACGCCTCAGCCAGAATCAAATCTTCCGGGTGCGTGATTTTGATATTTCGCGCGCTGCCTTCGACCGTTGCGATTTGCTGACCGAGCCGTTCGACGAGAAAACATTCGTCCGTCACCGCTTCGCTCAAATCTGCGTTTTCAAAGGCGCGTTTCAGTATTTCATAGCGAAAACACTGCGGCGTCAAAGCGCGGCGAAGCACCCGCCGGTCAACGGTTCGCGCGATTTTTCCGTCTTTGATTTCTTTAATCGTGTCGGTCACGGCTGAAACCAGACAAGCCGCGCCGGTTTCTCGCGCTTTTTTCACGGTTTCCGCGATTTCTTCGGTCGAAACCAAAGGGCGCGCGCCGTCGTGAACGGCGACGATTTCAGCCGTTGCGGCGCGAATCGCGCTCAAGCCTTTCCACACCGATTCGGCGCGGGTTTCGCCGCCCGCGACCACTTTCGATAATTTTTTCAGATTATATTTTCCGGCGATTTCGAGAAATTTCGCGTTGTCCTGCGAAGGCAGAACGAGAATGATTTCGTTTATTTCGGAACAGGCTTCGAAACGAAGAAGGGTGTGAATAATAAGCGGTTTGCCGAAAATTTCCAGAAACTGTTTCGGAGTTTTCCCGCCGAAACGCTTTCCGCTTCCGGCGGCGACGATAATTGCTGAATTCATTTAATGTTTGTCCTTCGTCCTTTGTCCTTTGTCCTTCGCTGATTGAATGAAACTCAGGTTCTCGAATTTATTTCAACAAACGAAGGACAAAGGACAAAGGACGAAGGACATTATTCCAATTCTTCTTCCATCCGAATCGGCATCGCGCTGGTGTGGCGCATATCGCGATATGGCTGCTTGCGGAAGCCGGGCGTGCGCGAGTCGTGGATGTTCGGATTGCTGACTTCGCCGGCGACTTCGTCTTTTTCTTCCCACAGGCGCCCGAAAATCATTTTTCCGGCGGTCGTCTGCAAAACGCTCGTCACGGCGATGTCCGCGTTTTTTCCGATAAGCTTGCGCGCGTTGTCGATGACGACCATCGTGCCGTCGTCCAGATAAGCGACGCCCTGATTGTATTCCTTGCCTTCTTTCAAAACGAAAACGCGCATCGCTTCGCCCGGCAAAACGACGGGCTTCAGGGCGTTGGCTAATTCGTTGACGTTTAAAACGCTGACGCCGCGCAATTGCGAGACTTTGTTCAGATTAAAATCGTTTGTGATAATGACGGCTTCGAGCTGTTTGCCGAGCTCGATAAGCTTTAAATCGACTTCTTTGACTGCCGGGAAATCGGTTTCGACGATTTGAATGTCGAGCTTCGAATTGTTTCTTAAACGTTGCAGCATATCCAGACCGCGCCGCCCGCGCTGGCGTTTGCTTGAGTCGGGCGAATCGGCGACCTGCTGCAATTCGCGCAGGACGAATTGCGGAATCACCAGAGTTCCGCCCAGAAATCCGGTTTCGGCGACGTCGGCGATGCGCCCGTCGATAATCACGCTCGTGTCGAGAATCTTATAATCGCGGCGCACGTTTTTATCGCTGAAAATTCCGCCCAAGACAGATAAATCGATGTATTCGCCCTTCGCCGCGCCGACCATCAAGCCGATGTAGCCCATAAAAAAGGCGAGCGCGATGGTCATAAAAACTTTCATTTCGCCGGGCACGGTGTTGATGTCCTGCGAGCTGATGAGCATACCGATTAAATAAGCGCCGACGATGCCGAGAATCGAGCCGATTGCCGCGCCGATTAAAGTTTTGAGCGAAGCCTTTCGCGCCCGCATCTCAAAAATAATGACGAAAGCCGCGACTACAACGCCTAAAAGCGCGGAAAGCAATTGTCTGACTTCGTGACTTGCGGGGTCTAAATGCGACGTTTTTTGCAAAGGATTGAGCAGATAGCCGACTATTGCCAGCAACACTACAAATGCGATTCTGATGATGAGAACGTCCGATTTCATAGCCAAGTGAATTTTAACATTTAATACTTCATATCTATCCGAGAATTTTAACACGGATTTAATATAGTTAATAGTAAAAAACGTCGGTTGATAGTAAAAAACGACTATCGCTTATCAAGCGTCAAAATCTGCCCGCTCAGCGCCTTTGCTTCCGCAGACAAAAGGAAAACGACGACGCGCGCCATATCGTCGGCGGCAACGTTTTGAGAGGTTTTAAAAAACTCGGATCCAGCCGGTTTTTCTTCCGTTTTTTCGTTAATTGCAACACAGTTGACGCGAAAATTTTCCGGCAATTGGCGGGCAAGCTGTTTCGTCAGACCGACAATCGCCGTCTGCGCCGCAGCAAACGCGGGATTTTTTTCCTCCGGTTCGCGATTTGTGACGATGTTGACAATGGCGGGCTTCGGGCGCGGCGACATCAGAGGCAAAGCCGACTGCGTGACGAAAAACACGGATTTCAAATTCGCGTCAATCGTTTTTTGCCAAATATCCAAATTCGTTTCCGCAAATGAAGCTTGCGGGTCGAATTTCAGAGTGTTCACCAGCAAATCGAGCCGACCGTAAAGCTTTTCGACTTCCGCGACTAAATTTTTCGCGCCTTCGACGGTAGAAACGTCGGCTTCGACGGCGTTTGCCAGCGTCCCGAGCGATTTCAATTCTTCCAGCGCGCGCCGCACTTCAACGGACGCGCCGGTAAAACCCACGATAACGTAGCTTCCGAGCAAAGCCAACTGCAAAGCGACGGCGCGCCCGATAGGATTTGCGCCGTCGGTAATAAGCGTAACTTTTTCGGCAAAAGCGTGAATCGAATGTGCAGGCATCTTTTTTAATATTCGCTAAATTTTCATAAAAAGCAACGAAACAGAAGCCCGCGCGTCAGCAAGGGCGGAAAAGTTTAGAGTTTCAGATTTTTGATTAGAACTTGAAACTTTGAACTAATTCCGCCCTTGCTGACGCGCGCCTTCTGACTCTTTTATTTACGGATTGCGCTAACTTACGCCGCCGCTGCGGCTTTCGCTGCTGCCCATTTCGTCCGCGTCGGAATGTTGGCGCTGATGCGCGTTGGCGTCGCCGACGTCGCCGAGCGGGCTTTGGTTTTCGCTGTAATTATCCAGAATGTCCTGACCTTGGTTTCCGGCTGATTGTCCCGTGTTGCCGACTTCCTGCACCTGCGTTCCGGGACCGCCTGTGGTCTGACCTTCATTTCCGGTTTCGATTTGCTCGTCTGCCATTTTATTTTCCCTTTCCTTGAATTAAATTCTCGCTTGAAGTAAACGCGAGTAAATATTTCCATACACAAATTTTGTGCCGCTGAATTCCGGCTGATTTTCACGGTTTTATAGTAAAATTAAAGTATCTGGCGTCTCGGAAAAATACAAAAGACGAATCATCGAATGTATCATTCCGAAACTGTTTTTATTTATGGCAAAAAATCCCGCGACAATTTACGTCTGTCAAAACTGCGGTCATCAGTCGCGCAAATGGCTCGGCAAATGTCCGGACTGTAACGAATATAATACTTTTGTCGAAGAACGTTTTCGCCCGTCGGCGCAAGCCGTCGGCAAAGGCTCGACCATTTCGAATCTGCGCCTCGTGCGCGAAACGAAACCGATTTCCTACGGCGAAATCGAATCGCAGGACGACGCGCGGACTTCTTCGGGCATCGACGAATTCGATAGAGTTTTGGGCGGCGGAATCGTTCCCGGCTCGCTCGTTTTAATCGGCGGCTCGCCCGGAATCGGAAAATCGACTTTGGTCGCGCAGGTTGCCGATAAATTGAGCGCCAACGATTTAAAGGTTTTATATATTTCCGGCGAAGAATCCGAGCGGCAAATCAAGATGCGCGGCGAGCGTCTGGGCTTAAACGCCGAAAATCTTTTTCTTTTGCCCGAAACGAATCTCGAAGCGATTCTCGCCGAAACCGATAAAATGCAGCCGGACATCGTCATTGTCGATTCGATTCAGACGGTTTTTTCCCCGAACATCGAATCCGCGCCCGGCTCGGTTTCGCAGGTGCGCGATGTCGCCGGGCAGTTTATGATTTTCGCCAAACAGACCGCGACGCCGGTTTTTCTTATCGGTCACGTGACGAAAGAAGGCTCGATTGCCGGACCGAAAGCGCTTGAGCATATCGTCGATACGGTTTTGTATTTTGAAGGCGACCGGCATCACAATCACCGCATCATTCGCGCGACGAAAAATCGTTTCGGCGCGGCAAACGAAATCGGCGTTTTTGAAATGACCGGCGAAGGCTTAATCGCGGTGGGAAATCCTTCGGAAGTTTTTTTACAGGAGCGACCGGAAGGCGCAAGCGGTTCCGTAGTAACGGTTTGTATGGAAGGCACGCGCCCGATGCTCGTCGAAATTCAGGCGCTCGTTTCCGGCTCGAAATACGGAACCGGACGCAGAATGGCGCAGGGCTTTGACCAGAATCGCACGGCGCTTTTGATTGCCGTTTTGGAAAAACGTCTCGGCTTTCAGCTGATGGGCGACGACGTTTTTATAAACATCGCGGGCGGCTTGGAAGTCGATGAACCGGCGGCGGATTTAGGCGTGATTGCGGCGATTGCGTCGAGCTATCGAAACCTGCCGATTCCGGCGGACGTCGCCGTTTTCGGTGAAGTCGGCTTAACCGGCGAAGTGCGCGGCGCTCTACAGGCGCAGGTTCGCGCGCGTGAAGCGCAAACGCTCGGATTTAAAAAATTAATTCTGCCCGCGACGAACAAAACCGGCTTGGAAAAGCTTTTGGGAATCCGCGTCGTCGGCGTGCGGAATTTAGATGAGGCGCTGGACGAATTGTTTTAAAAATCGAATGAATCAAAAACATTTGCAAATTCGCGAAGGCGTTCCGGCTGACGCGCTCAAAGTTCGAGACTTGCGGCTCGAAGGTTTGCAGGCACACGCGGAAGCGTTCGGCGCGGATTATGAAACCGACAAAAATTTCCCGCCATCTTTCTGGGAAAAAAGTCTGGAAGGCGATGCGATGAAAACGGTTTTCGTCGCCGAATCAAACTCGGATTTGGTCGGAGCAGCCGGAATCAGGCGCTTCGATTCGTCCAAAATGTCTCACAGCGCAATAATCTGGGGCGTTTATGTTTCGGCAAAATATCGCGGCGAAAAGGTCGGTGAAAAATTGATAGCGGCTTGTCTGGACTGGGCAAAACAAAAAAATCTGTTGTCGGTCAAGCTCGCCGTCGCGACGACTAATATGCCGGCGATTCGTTTGTATACAAAATGCGGCTTTCAGGTTTACGGAGTTGACCCGCAGGTCATAAAGGCGAACGGCATTTTTTACGATGAATTGCTGATGGTTCGAAATTTGTAAAAAATCGCATCCGAGCCGGAGACGATTCATAATGAAACAAACTCCGCGTCGAAACGTAGAAACTCTGATTTTTTATTTAGTAATTTATAAAGGAGCTTTCATGAAATCCAGAGTTTTTATTTTTCTCCTGCTTTTTATTTTTTCGTGCGGTCTCGCTTTTGCCCAG